>DLUN01000146.1:498-6324 GCA_003444615.1 Syntrophomonas sp. | reverse complement strand
AGTTAAAGTCCCCCTGTCTTCTAGTCTAGATACATATTAATAAATGAGCCGGGCATACTTCTACTGATAATCACTTATTTAGGAGGTAGAAGTTTGTCTGCGATACTTAGCAACTGCAGCCCTTTGTTTAACCCGGTTAATATAGGAACGCTACAAATCAAGAACCGTCTGGCGGTGGCCCCTATGGTGACTGTTTACTGTGACCCTGATGGGATGGCCACTGAACGCTATATTGCCTATCATGAGGCCAGAGCTAAAGGCGGTTGGGGAATGATTATCACCGAAGACTATGCTGTGGATCCGGCAGGTCGAGGATTCTGGACAGCTGGACTGTGGAAAGACGAGCAAATCGAAAGCCACCGGGAACTGACCAGAAGAGTTCATCAACATGACTGTAAGATTATAGCTCAAATTTACCATTGCGGGCGGCAGACTTCGCCAGATATAATCGGCTGCCAGCCGGTTTCCGCCTCAGCAATTCCTTGTCCGGCTATGGGAACTATGCCCCGGGCATTAACTATTCCCGAGATAAAAAAAATAGTCAGCCAGTTTGGCGATACGGCTTACCGGGCCAAAATGGCAGGATTTGACGGTGTTGAAGTGCACGGAGCTCATGGATACCTTATAGCCCAATTTATGTCCAATTACTCCAATAAACGCACTGATGAATACGGTGGTCCACTGGGCAACCGTATGCGGTTTCCCCTGGAAATCCTGGCGGATATCCGGCGCAAGTGCGGGGATGGTTTTCCTGTCATATTCCGTATTTCCGCTGACGAATTCGTACCGGGTGGTAGAAATATCGAGGATACCAAAGCCATCGCTAAAATGCTTGAAAAGGCAGGAAATGCGGGAATTGATGCTATCCATGTATCAGTTGGTGTGTACGGCAGTACGGCTGCTATTATTCCGCCGCTGAATGTGCCCCATGGATGGATAGTGGACTTTGCCGAAGAGGTCAAAAAAGTGGTTAACATCCCGGTCATTACGGTAGGACGCATTAATGACCCGTACTTAGCTGAAAGCGTTATTACCTCAGGTAAAGCCGATATGGTAGCTATGGCCCGCGGATCTCTGGCTGATCCGGATTTACCTAATAAATATGCCTCTGGTAACTATGAAGATATCTGTCAATGTATCGGCTGCCAGCAGGGCTGCGTTCAAGAACTGTTCCGCAATGACCCGGTTCGCTGCCTGGTGAACCCCACTTGTGGCTTTGAATACCTCCGGGAAAGAGAAAAAGGCAAAGCGGAAAAGCCCAAGCGGGTTGTGGTAGTTGGCGGAGGGCCAGCAGGAATGGAAGCCGCCCTTGCTGCTGCGGATGCCGGTCACCAGGTTAGCCTTTATGAAAAGGAAGAGTATCTGGGCGGAGAATTCGCTCTGGCTCCGGTTCCTCCTTCCAAGGGAGATATGGCCTTTTTACTGGCCTGGGAACAAAGGCAGCTGCAAAAAAAGGGAGTTGACATTCATCTAGGCACTGAATTCACCAGCGCAATGGCTGATGAGATTGCCCCCGATACTATTATTTTGGCTACCGGTGCCATACCTTCCCGACCTGACATTCCGGGAATGGATTACTCCCATGTGGTCTTTGCCCGGGATGTGCTTTGGGGCAGGGAAACCATCGGTAAAGAAGTGGTAGTTCTAGGGGGTGGACTAATAGGTGCGGAAACCGCTGCCTATTGTACCGAGCTGGGAGTGAAAGTGGCTATTGTGGAACAGCTTTCCGCTATTGCCCTGGAGGAGGATGTGACCCGGCGTCAATTTCTGCTGAAACTCCTGGAGGATAAAAAAGTTGATATTATGGCCGAAACCCGTGCTAGAGAGATCAAAGAATGTTCGGTGGTTTTGGAGAAAGAAGGCAAGGTTTTTGAATACCCAGCTGATACCGTAATAATAGCCATGGGTATGGAATCTTACAATCCCCTTGAGCAGGCTCTGGCTGGGAAGGCCAAAATCACCGTTGTAGGTGATGCTGTAGAACCCCGCAATGCTCTGGAGGCGACCCGGGAAGGCTTCTTGGCAGGAGTAAATGCTTAACCAAGTATTGCGCCAGTTTGAGGACCGTTCCTTAACTGGCGCATTTGTAAAAGTTTTCCGCTTTTGATTTATGACTAGATAACCGCTCGTTTATAGCCCCTAAAATTCCGCTCTAAAATCTGGCCCAACTGGAAAATGGCGTCCTCATTGCCTACCCGGCTGGTTATCTGCAGACCTATGGGAAGCCCGGCAGCATTTTCTGCTATGGGAACCGTAAGAGATGGCAGGCCCCAGGTATTAACATAGGCAATGAAGGGCAGGTATTTCTTAAAAGACATAGTTAGGGAAAACACTTCTTTGATTACCTGTCCATGGGGAGGTGCTGGGGTATGATATACCGGCATAACCAGCAGTCGGCGGTCAAAATATTCGGCTATCTGCTTATCTCCCTGGTCAATTGTATGTTGGGTTCGGTGAAGAGCTTTTTGGCTGGGCTTGGTTAAATTGGCACCTACCAGAACCCAGGTAAAATAGTGATGGAGTTCAGAGGACTTAAAACATTTTTCTTTTAAGTATTCTTGCAAAGGATGTACAGGACGATGGTTGAAGGCTATCTGGCCATATGCATAGGCTCCCTCAATGGACATGATACGCTGCCACAGTACCGAGGATTGCCGGAAATAGGGAGGTTGTTCATCTACTACAGGAAAAGTACTCTGCAGGTAGTCACGAACCGCCTTTAGGGCTGTGGCGGTGGCCTCATCAATCGGGTAACCCAGGGCTTGCTCAGGGATGACAAGGGTAAATTCTTCTAAATTGCGTTCTTCAGGCTGGGTGTGAGCAATGATGTCGTTTATAAGCTGGGCATCCCGTACGGATTTGGCCATAGCGCCTATACCCAGCATGCGGTCCTGCAAGGCAATGCCCACATGGGGAAATGACCCCTGGTCAGAGACCTGGCCATTACCACTGCGAAAACCGATAACTCCATTAAAATGGCTGGGAAAACGTATTGACCCGCCGATATCCGAGCCCAATCCCACTGCAGCTCCACCGGCAGCAATCAAAGCACCTTCGCCCCCGCTGGAACCTCCGGTAGTACGATTCACATCCCAGGGATTATTACAACGTCCGTGCAGTTTGCTGTCAGTTTCCTGGTAAAAGCAGAGAATGGGCGTATTGGTTTTACCTAGAATAATAGCCCCCTCTTTTTTCAGGCTGGCCACTACTTGGGCATCTTTTTCCTGTACTAAATCACGGCGATGCATTAAGCCTCCGGTAGTGCGCATACCAGCTACATCAAAAGAATCTTTCATGCTAATAGGAACACCCCATAGACGACCGGCAGCATTACCTGCTTGTAAGAGCCGGTCAGCTTCCCGGGCTTCCTTTCTAGCCTCTTCAAAACGCTCTTCAACCAGGCAATTCAATTGGGGGTTTATTTTCTGCAGGTGTTCAATGTAAGTGTTGGTGGCCTCCAATGAGGTAATCTCAGAATTACGAATCTTCTCAGCTAGCCCGGTGGCATCCATGTCCAGAATGGAATCGGTGTTTTCTAAATATACCATGGTACCTCCCCTTTCACTAGTTGGTCCTAAAAAGCAGGCGGCTTTAATAACATTGTAAGGCAAATACTGGCTATTGTGTAAATAAAAAGCTTATCCCCCTCGGAGGGGGATAAGCTTTTCTATCAGTTGTTGTATCTTATCTTAACCTTACCAGTTCTAGTACATAGCTTGGATAGTATCTGCGTATTTGTCTAGAATAACGCGTTTTTTGGTCTTTAAGGTGGGAGTTAACTCCCCAGCTTCTTCAGTGAAACGGTTGGGAAGAATGGTATATTTCTTAATGGTTTCGAATCCTTCCAACTGGCTGTTTACCTGTTTAACAACTGCCTCGATCTGTTCTTTAAGAAGCGGTTGGTTGATAAAATCTTCTCCGACCTCGGCACACAGTTGCGCTCCGCCCGCTTCCATGTACTTGATTTTGCTCTTGTCATAAGCGATGCCATTACGGTCAAATACTTCGATGAAATGGAGGAAGTTCGGTACTATCAGGGCGGTGATGTAATTACGTTCGTCACCGATCATAAACACCTGGTCGACCTCAACAGCAGTAGCAAAGAGACTTTCAATTTTATAAGGAGCTACATTCTTACCGGTTGCCAAACAGATAATGGCCTTTTTGCGGTCCACAATGCGGTAATATCCATCAATGTCTTTAACGACCAAATCACCTGTTTTGAACCAGCCGTCTTCGGTAAAGGCTTCTTTTGTTTCTTCGGGTTTATTAAGATAACCGATAAAGGTGCCTGCTCCCCGTACTTCCAATTCACCGTCTTCCGCCACCCGGCATTCACTGCCATTGGCCTGGGGGCCAATGGAACCTGGTTTACAGGCGCTCATGGGATTATAGGTACAAGCACTGGTGGTTTCGGTTGACCCATAACCCTCGATAACAGGAACTCCTACCGTATAGAAGAACTTTAATAGATCTGGTGCGATACCAGCACTGGCTGAGAATGAAAACCGGAAACGACTGCCGAACAATTCACGCACCTTAGCAAACAGCTTGTCGGCTATCTTATATTTTATGCGCAGGCCCAAAGGCAAACACAGTGGATATTCGGGGCGCATATCATAACGTCCGAACTGGTCCATTCGGTAAGAGAGTACTTCTTCTCCCACTCCCAGAGCCCAGGTGAACAGCCGTTTTTTCATCGGACTGGCTTCCAGCATCTGCTGGAACGCCATATAAATTCGTTCATAAAGACGAGGTACACAGGAGAACCAGGTAGGGTTGTACTTCTGCAAATCAGCCATCATAGTAGCCGGGCTGTCAGCATAGGCGATGGTTGCACCCATCCATATGGCCAGCCATTGGGAACACCCGCGGTCGAATATGTGGGATAGAGGCAGGAAGGAGAGTACAGTATCTTCCTCATTAAGCGGATGGCCTGAGTTCAAGAAATAATAGAATACACCGTCAACGCGTGATGCAAAACACCAATGGGTAATAATTACTCCTTTGCCCTGCCCGGTAGTGCCTGAGGTATAGAGGATAGTAGCCCAGTCATCCAGGCTAATATTCTGCCATCGTTCTTGGTAAATTGGATGTTTACTGGCACGGTTCTGCCGTCCCAGTTCCATCAGCTGGGTAAGATTCATAATTCCGGGGTCGTCAGTTTTATACTGAAGATCTAAAATAATGATCTTTTCTAGGGTTGGCATAACCTCTCTACCCGGTAAAACCCGGTTAAGAATATCTTCATTGCCAACGATCAGGTAGCGGCATTCCGAATCATTCACTATGTAGGAGACTTCGTTAAGAGACAGGGTAGGATAAATGGTGACCAATACTGCACCGCAGTTGATTACTGCAATATCCGAGTGCGTCCAATAGGGGCTGTTGGGGGCCATAATAGCCACGCGTTCGCCTTTTTCAAGTCCCAGGCTCAGCAGGCCACAGGCTATGTCCTCCACACGTTGTTGCATCTCATTCCAGGTGAACTGGCCTCCATTATCCCCATAATAGAGGTCTGGGTTAAAACGCTGGGCCACACGATCGCCATATCTTTCAACCGATCTGGCAAAGGCTCTGGACATGGTGAGGTTCTCTTCATGCTGGTACATTAATAATCCACCACCTATGTTTTTATTTCCGATCTTGATTTCATTATATATAAAACGTTTTGAAATATAAATATTATACCCCGAAATATTCGAGTTGAAAGTTAAATATTTTACAGTTGTTATGACCAATGACCATTTACAATACTTAAAACTACAATATACCAAAACGATATATAGCGTGTTATAATTGAAAAAAATGGTTCGTGTTTCCAGT
>DLUN01000146.1:0-448 GCA_003444615.1 Syntrophomonas sp. | reverse complement strand
AGGTGATTGCCTATAAAAAGTTGTCTTATAATACAGTTTTGCCACTTTGTTGTCGAATAACCTAAACCGAGAATGAGAGAGTCTGGCAATGAGGAGGGAGAAAATTGAGTGATTCAATTTTGATCAATCATGAGAAAGGCGTGAACCACAATGTGAACATAGCCATTGTTGTCGCGGCCCTGCTTTTATTTGTGCTGATTTTATTCGTTAAGCAAGCGGGTTTCCTTCGCACCTCCATACTTCTTTATGCAGGCATAATCACCTTTTTAACCAGGTTCTTGCACGATTCACCTTATGCTTACATCAGTAAATATATCTATGCTTTCATATTTGCGGTCACAGCCCAAAGCCTTTTTATAACACTGGGTGAGTCCCCGGGGGTGGTATATGGCAACTTCTTAGGTTTGATTATCATGACGATGTATTTTAATAGCAATGTAGTATTGTT
>DLUN01000148.1:567-5146 GCA_003444615.1 Syntrophomonas sp. | reverse complement strand
GAGAACGAAGAACAGCAAAAACTTTACGATGAGGCCAAGGCTCGTATTGACAAGATCAAACAAGAAAAAAAGCAGAATAAGTGTTAGCGTTCGCTGTATGAAGAAAACCTGTGGGGCGATGTGGGCATCGCCCCTACCGTCACCAAGTAAATACTTTACAACATCCCCCTGACAGTTCCAGCTTATGACGGGCATCTAAAACCAAATGTCTTTTTCATTATGACAATTTCCTTGCTGTATTACTTGAGAGGAAACACTATTTTGGTTAACAGTTCACTTTCCGGGGTTTGCTCGGGATCGTTGAGATAAAACTCATAACTGACACCGGTTGCGGTATAGCCATTAGCTGGTACCCATTCCATCATGGCATTATAAGCAGAATCGACTTTATTATAGGGGCCGGTATGCAGGCAGGATACCTGTTTTCCAGCGGGGATTTCGCTGGCTTGAATATGATCCTTACCTGCTATCGCTTGGGCCACGGGAAATCCTATTTCTATATCCAAATCCTGCATGTCCATATTAAAGTAACCCACATAAGGAGCTCCGGCAGGCTGTACGCCTATTTCCGTCAGGTAGTTCATTATATCCCCAAAGGCTTTCCCTAATACCTGGGGTAAGTTTTCCACGGCTGCCCGGGTGCGTATAGCTATCGTGGGCTGAGCTGTCTTTTCCTCCAAAGTAATTTGATATGGCATTGGTATGGCCTCCTCGGTTTTTTCCTGATTATACCATATGATTCAACTTCGTGATCGCCACACGCCAGCTTCTCTTTTTCACAACGATTAAACCTGAAACTGCTTTTCTTATTTCTTAAAGCCCAATACTTTTTTGCGGTAATAACTGCTGTATAACACTGCTGCTGGATTGTGACCCAATACTCGATCTTTGACAATTATTGTAGTTACCGGCGCTTCAGAATACTTGGTAAATAATATATCATGCCCGACGCACAGCCCGCAGATGATATTCATATCAGTTTGTTTTTGATTAAGGAATAAGGCTTGCCCGATGGGATTACACATGACCTCATCGCTATCGTCGTTTATTTGTTCTAAATCCAAACCGGTCTTTAATAACCCGCCATTTTTGCAGATGACTACAAATACCTCAAAATCTCTTTTCAAATACTGAGCTATTTGCTGCGCCTCATCTATTAACCCTATGCAAGCGGCAATCCCTAGTTTGGTATATCCCATTTCTTTAGCAAAAAGGCGAGTTTCTTCCAGGCGCGTAGCTTGCAGGTAATAGTCAGCTTCGATCTTAGCAGCAGTCCTGATTATTTTAAGATTGTCAGGCTCCTGGTATTTTTCTATAATTCCTTCATTAATATCAGGAAAACAATCCCGACCTTTACGACAGCGTTGTTTTAAGCATATGGAACAATCCCGAACACCAGTAGGATTTTCTTCTTTTGAGGGTCCCTTCATTTAATAACTCACCTCTTGTTCTTTTCACTATGAATATAGCATTGGAAATCAGGTAGAAGCGATAATTACTCACTTCCACCTGGCTTCTTATTTAATTACCTTGTCTTCCAGTAGGGTTGCCTGTTCCCCGTCCTCCGCCATTTCCAGCACCACCGCGGCTATTGCCAAGACCACTTCGGTTTCCTTGTCTTCTTCCAAGTATACCGCTCTTATTACTGCGGCCTCTGCCACAGGTTCCCCTATTCCGTCCTGTCATGGGCCCTTGACCCATAGGGCCGGTTCCATCTCTGTTAGGCATTGCGGGACCTCCTTTCCTGGCAATGGTCAATAATACATATTGAGCATATGCCCGTTTCCTGTTTCTATAATATGTTTCCCTGCTGTTGGTTGTCAATCTTTTGTTACAAAACGCACTTATAAAAAAAGCTCTTGTCCCTGTAGGACAAAAGCTTACACGTGGCACCATCTACTTAGTCGTTCCTAATCAAGATTGGCAATATCAAGCAGGCTTTTTCTATCCAAAATCTGAATGGTCTTACGCCCCACTTGTTTTATCCAACCCATATCCTGAAACTGGGTTAGTTTGCGGCTCAGGGTTTCCTGACTCATGCCCATATGAGCGGCCAGGTCTTTTTTAGTGATGGTAAGGGTAATCTCATCCTGGTCTTCTGCCATCTTAAGGAGTGTATCAGCCACTCTTTGTTCTACATCATGCAGGCCTAAGGATTCGATGAGGTTCTCGGCATTAAGAAGCCTTTTGCTCAGTTCCTCTATTATTTTGATGGCGATACTGGGAACTTCCTTCATGATCTGGCTCAGTTTGTCCCCATCGATGACGCATACCATAGTAGGTTCCAGGGCTTCGGCACTGCTATTGACTGGCGAATGGGCAAACAGGGAAAGCTCACCCATAAAATCACCGGGATACAAAATCCTGATGATCTGCTCTTTCCCTGCTTCCGATATTCTAAATATCTTGACCTTGCCCTGATTTATTACATAAAGTCGTTTTCCGGTATCACCGGACAGGTAAATGCTTTCACCTTTTTTGTATTCTTTATCCGTTATAATCTCAGCGATGGTGGACATCTCTTCCGGGCTCAGGCTGCTAAAGATAGGCACTTTGGCCATACAGGTCCGGCCGGAATGACACTGGCATCCGCTGTCTGCGCAGCAGTTTTCTTGCACTATATCACCTTCCTAGAATAAGGCTAACCTACTTTCTCCTTATAGCGCAAGAGGCGAATGGCGTTAATAATTACTGCCAGCACGCTGAGAATATGAATGAGCATGCCGGAGGACAAGTATACCAGGTGGGCCAAAACTCCAGCCAGTAGAATGAATACTACGGCAACAGCGAAATAAATGTTTTGCTTCATGTTTCTGACCGTAGCCCGGCTTAAACCGATGGCATAGGATAACTTCTTTATTTCGTCAGACATTAAAACCATGTCGGCCGTTTCCATGGCTACATCGGTTCCGGCCCCGCCAATGGCGATTCCCAAATCGGCGGATGCCAGCGCCGGAGCATCGTTGACCCCGTCCCCTACCATGGCCGAGGTACCATAATCCTGCTGGAGTTCTTCCAGGATGCGCACCTTGTCCTCGGGAAGCAGCTCAGCATAGTAATCATCCAAACCTAGCTTGCGACTGATGGCGGCAGCTGCCCGCGGGTTATCCCCGGTGAGCATGACTACTTTCTTTACCCCGATGGCTTTAAGCCTCTGAATTAATGTTACGGCATCCTTGCGAATGGTATCAGCAATGGATATGACACCCAAAATCTTTTCCGCATTAGCGATGATTATCGCTGTCTGTCCTTCGGCTTCTTCAGTGGATACATATTCTTCGATTTCTGCTGGGATCTCCATTCTGCTCTCATGGAGCAGTTTTCGATTACCCACTATTATCATTTGGTTATCAACCATGGCTTTCAGTCCTTGGCCTGGAATAATTTCTGCATTTTCGGGCTCCGCCAGGTCGGTAATCCCTTCTTCCTGGGCAGCGGCAACGATAGCCCGGGCCAGGGGATGTTCGGAATACATTTCCGCACTGGCGGTTAGCCTCAGCAATTCTTTTTCACTGGGCCCCAGGGAATGTATCCGGGTCACTCTTGGTTTGCCTTCGGTTAAGGTACCGGTTTTATCAAAAGCGATTACCTTGACCGTACCGATTTTTTCGATTATTTCCCCGCCTTTGATCAATACTCCGTGCCGGGCGCCATTGCCGATGCCGGCTACAATGGATACCGGAGTGGCGATTACCAAAGCCCCGGGGCAGGCAATAACCAGCAGAGTAAGGGACAGTGGGATATCCCGGGTTAGAATAAAGATAACGGCGGCCAATACTATGATTCCTGGAGTATAATAGGTGGCAAACACTTCCAGAAACTTTTGGGTACGGGCTTTTTTGTCCTGCGCTTCCTCTACCATTTGCAGAATTCTGGCAAAGGTGGTATCTTCACCGACTTTATCAGCCTGAATCTTTAAGTAACCTGATTCTATAACGGTTCCAGAGAACACGGTGGCGTCGGTTTCTTTGTTGACCGGCATGGACTCGCCGGTAATAGGAGCTTGATTGACGTAAGCATTGCCTTCGGTAACCGTGCCGTCCACCGGTATTTTTTCCCCGGGGCGCACGATGACCAGATCGCCGGTTTCAACTTCCTCAGGGGCCAGCTCAACTTCTTCCCCATTGCGCAGCACCCGGGCAGTATCCGGAGCTAGTTCCAATAAGGATCTTATAGCCGACCTGGTTTTTTCCAAAGCTCGTGATTCCAGGTAATCTCCCAGCATAAAGAGGAAGGTGACTGCTGCAGCCTCCCAGTATTCACGGATAAGTATAGCGCCTACTACCGCCAGGGTAACCAGGGCATCAATACCGACTATCCGAAAACGAATGGCCTGAAATGCATTGACCGCGATAGGGTAACCGGCTGCCACAGCTGCGGCAATCATTAATAGGTCGGATATGCTAAGGGAAAAAGCATCCGTAATGTGCAGCCGGACATCTACCTGATATAAGGCTAAAGCTATAATAATTAGCACTCCTGCGATCAGAACTCGTTGGAATTTGCTATCCCTTAACATATCCACTACCTCCCTTTTAGTTTATTTTTCTCCCAGTATGCCAAAGCCCAATCTTTCAAT
>DLUN01000148.1:0-342 GCA_003444615.1 Syntrophomonas sp. | reverse complement strand
ATCTTAGTGGCACAGGTGGGACAAGTCAGAGTTTGTAATTGATAAGTTTTGCTGGTCATTATTCATACCTCCTATTGATTTTGTTGGTTGACTTGATGTTATTATAGGATGCCCCAAGAAAAAAAACCTTGACCTGGATCAAGGTAGAAAAAAATATCTGTTTTCATATTATATCCGGGTAGCTTTTTCCCGTTAGCATTTATCAAATATGCCTGTTCCATCAATTTCCACATACCACTCCATATTATCCAATTCCCACAGCTGCTGGAGCTGTAGTTTTAACAGATTCTTACGCAGCTGATTTATTTCGCCTGTATCCCGAGCTTGTTCCAATTCCTTTTT
>DLUN01000202.1:7909-10854 GCA_003444615.1 Syntrophomonas sp. | reverse complement strand
GCCAAACCATAATCTGCTCCCAACCCCATACAGAAGAAGCCATGTTCATCCATAGGTGCTACCAGGTGTATGGTAGTGGCCACTTTTCTTTCCGTAAAAGCTCTGGCAGCGTCACAAAACCTTACCGGAGTATGATAAAACCTGCCTTCCTGTACATCCCGGCGATGAATAACCGGATAGCCCAGATCTACTTTTAATCCCGATTCAGGATGAATGTTTTTTATGTCCGTATCATAGAGATCAACTACATAAAACAGTTCCACATCCTCTATCTCATCCTGACGCCGCACCAACGCATTAACCAGAGCCACCGGATGCCCCACTGCTACATTGGTCAGCACAATTGAATGATCAGGAATTAGTTTAACAGCCTCATCAGCGGACATAAGCTTTCGTCGGTATTGCTCTTTATAATCCAACTCAATCCCTCCCTATAATAGTGGCAATGCCCATACCTCCTCCAGTACAAGCAGTTGCTAATCCATATCGACTTCCCCGTCTTTGCATTTCATAAACCAACGTTGTCATTAGCCGCCCGCCGGTAGCTCCCAGGGGGTGTCCTAAAGCAATAGCTCCACCATTGACATTTAAGCGATTTCGGTCCCAACGCAACCCCCGTTCGACAGCCAGGGTTTGGGCAGCGAAAGCTTCATTGCATTCAATTAAGTCGATTTGGTCCAAAGTTAACCCCGCCTTTTTCAAGGCAAGATTTACACCCAAAATTGGTGCTTCTCCAAAATAAGCTGGTTCTACACCACCTACTGCAAAACTGATTATTCGGGCCATCGGCCTTACGCCCAGCTCGATAGCTTTTTCTTTGCTCATTAATACCAAGGCTGAGGCTCCATCATTCATCCCGCAGGAGTTGCCTGCGGTAACGGTACCATTTTCTTTGAATACTGCCGGCAGCCGACTGAGTTTTTCCATAGTAGTATCCGGTTTAGGATGTTCATCTGTATCAAAAATGCGAGTCCCTTTACGGGTTTTAAGTTCCAAAGGCAGAATTTCGTCTCTAAATGACCCCATTTCTATAGCCTTTTGAGCTTTATATTGGCTTTCTAAAGCGAACTGATCCTGTTCTTCCCGGCTCACACTATATTTTTCAGCCAGCAGTTCGGCGGCACCACCAGAAGTCATACCGGTTTCATGATCACGCAGGGTAGCAGCTGCATCATCTATCAACTGAGCGTCTCCAAAGCGCAACCCCCAGCGAGCGTTGTAGAGTGAATAGGGGTAATTGCTCATGTTTTCCACACCACCAGCCACGACGATGCTGGCTTCTCCAGCCATAATCATCATTGCTCCCAGATTTATAGCCTGCAAACTTGAACCACACTGTCTATTCACTGTAAATGCTGGAACTTCTACAGGAATACCGGCTCGCAAGCTGGCTTCCCGGCTTACATTCAAACAGATGGCAGGGGAGTTTACATTACCGAAAATCACCTCCTCCACTTGTTCAGCTTTGATACCAGCCCTTTTAACGGCTTCGTCAATGACTGTTGCTCCCAGCCGGTGAATAGGAAATCCGTTCAGGCTGCCGCCAAAGGTTCCCACAGCCGTGCGAACCGCACTGACTATCAGCACTTGATCGCTCATGTCATCTCCTCCCTTAAATGAAATGGGCCTTTTTGGCTTCAAAAGTGAGCTGATCCCTAAAATCAGGATGAGCTATCGCAATCAAGCTTTTGGCTCTATCCCAGAGATTTTTCCCTTTTAACCCAGCTACCCCGTATTCAGTCACAACATAGTTGGTATCATAACGACCCACTGTCACAAAGGAGCCATACTTTAGATGAGGAACGATTTTAGAAACAAGCCCATCTTTGGTCTCAGTTACTGACTCAAAGGCGATTATGGTCTTGCCCCCCCGGGAACGGTGTGCTCCTAACACGAAATCAGCCTGGCCGCCTGTATGGGTGTATTGCTTGGGGCCGATGGATTCGGAGCAGATTTGGCCGGATAAATCTGTTTCAATGGCACTGTTGACGGAAATGAGATTGTCATGCTGAGCTATAATGAAAGGATCGTTCACCAGATCGCAGGGGTAAAAATGTACGGAAACATTATTGTCCAGCCATTTGTAGAGCTTTTCGCTGCCCAGTGCAAAAGTAGCCACTGATACATCAGGCATAAAAGTTTTTTTCCTGTTCGTAACTACACCTTGCTCATGCAGCCACATGGAGCCATCTCCAAACATTTCCGTATGGATGCCCAAATCTTTTTTGTCTCCCAGGGCATAGGCGACTGCGTTGGGAATACCCCCTATACCTAGTTGGATACAGGAGCCATCTTCGATTAAATCGGCTATATATTGACCGATGATGGTTTGATTTTCATTGGGTGGTATATCAGGCAAAGCGGTGAGAGGATGGGTGGCTTCCACAATAGCATCGATTTCATTAATATGCAAAAAGTTTCGTCCGAAGGTGCGTGGCATATTTTCATTGACCTGGACAATTATCTTCTGCGCGTGCCGCGAAAGGGGCATTATATAATCACAGGATAATCCCATGCTGAAATGACCATTTTTATCCATGGGTGCTACCTGTAGCATGACAACCTGGTAATGACGGTTATATTCGGGAAAACGGGGAACTTCGCTCAACCTTCCTGGGGTATAGACAAATCTTCCCTCCTGAACACCAGCCCGCTGTACCACGCAATAGCTGTAATCCAATAGGAAGGGATCCTCTCGGCTCATATTCATCATGTCAGTGGGATACACATCTACAACGGTAAAGAGTTCTACGCGGGTTAACTCCTCTTTGCGGCGGGCGAGAGCATTGATGAGCACCATTGGCTGCCCTACTGCCACTGGAACTGCTACTGACCATCCATCTTTAATGAGTTTTACCGCATCATCAGCAGACATGAGTTTACTCTTATACAAATCCTCCAGATTCATCTCTGACCTCCTTTCACAGATATTCATCTCCCGGCAG
>DLUN01000202.1:7138-7721 GCA_003444615.1 Syntrophomonas sp. | reverse complement strand
TAATCGCAAAATAGACAATGCTTAAAAGTAAATGATTAATATCTTACTTGAATATGGAGATAAACTCGCGGTTTAAAGCCTTTTGCACAGTTGCCAAGCGAATTGCAAGAAATGCGAAATTTCAAAGTATGTACATATTTTCTCTTATTTGGCAATTATTTCTTTTCGTTTTTTAGAGTATATTAAGTACAAGGGTTAATAATGCCATGGAAAAACCACTGGAAAGGGGAGAGGTGATCAATGTGAACATCAAACGGTTGATAGCCGAGGTTATAGAGAAGAATCCTCATATCGCTGCTATCATAGTTGATCAGGACGGTATTGTTCGTTTCATTAATGACACCTACCTCAAAGCACTAAAAATGTCCTCTGACCAAGTAATAGGTCAGGATATAAGAAAAATTACTCCCTACTCGCGCACCACCAAAGCCATTGAAACCGGACAACCTCAATTAGCTTACAATTGGAGTGTACACGGTCGTCAAGGTGTTGCCTGTTCAGTTCCTTTATTCGAAAATGATAAGGTAATCGGCGCTTTTGCCTACAGCATATTTTTGGATATCTGGGATAAGAAGCTTCGGGA
>DLUN01000202.1:3965-6870 GCA_003444615.1 Syntrophomonas sp. | reverse complement strand
GTTAACCTTAAATGTGTTGCCCAAAATATTGCTTATCACGATAATGTTACTGTTCTTATCACCGGAGAAAGCGGTACCGGCAAGGATCTATTTGCCCAGGCAATCCATCAAAGCAGTAATCGCCGTGCCTTCCCTTTTGTTCGCATAAACTGTGCCGGTATTCCCCACAATCTAATGGAATCTGAACTATTTGGTTATGAGGAAGGAGCGTATACCGGGGCTCGCCGGGGCGGTAAGGCTGGCAAGCTGGAGTTGGCCCACAATGGTACTGTTTTTTTTGATGAAATCGGGGAACTGCCGCTGTCCATGCAGAGCAAGCTTCTTACATTTATACAAGAACGCGAGGTAGAAAGACTCGGTTCTAACCGGCCCCTACGCATAAATGTGCGTATTATTGCTGCTACCAATCGCAATCTCGAAAAAATGATGCATGAAGACAAATTTCGCGAAGACCTTTACTACCGCCTCAACGTTATCCGTATTGAAGTACCCCCTTTACGGCTGCGTAAAGGTGATGTTGCCCTTTTGGCCCAGCACTTCATAAATAAGACCAATCAAAAACTAGGCTTAGCTATAGAGAACATATCTGATCAGGCCATGGAGATGCTAATAAAACATACTTGGCCGGGAAATGTTAGAGAATTGGAAAATGTTATTGAAAGGGGCATGATACTTGCTGATGTGGAAGGTATATCAGTATTGATGCCCCGTCATCTTTCTTTTCTTCCCCCTCATCCCCAACTGCTATCCGATGAGGATTTGGAAGAAGAACCCGGCGAAATAAGGGATCTTAAAACCATGGTCAATGAGTTTGAGAAGAAGGTACTCCAGCAAGTACTAAGAGATACCCAAGGTGATAAGGTACTGGCAGCTAAGTATCTGAATATTAATTTGTCTTCGCTATATCGCAAAGCTAAAAAATACGAAATTGACCTATAAAGAAAAGGGAGCTATAGCCAACACAGCTATAGCTCCAATATTCAGGGGGGAAAATCGCCTGGTTTCATTTCTATTATGCTAATATCCCTTGTTTTTTTAAGTCAGCAATTTCCTGGGGAGAGTAACCGATTTCCTGCAAAATAGCATCGGTGTGTTCTCCCAATTTGGGGAAAACCGGCTTTGCGATCGCTGGTGTATTGGAAAGCTTAACTGGGCAGCCGGTCAAGACCATGTCTTTACCACTTCCCGGAATATTTTCCACCACCATGACCATGTTGCGTTCCTTAACCTGAGGATGTTGGGTCATTTCCTGTAAATCAAGCACGGGTGTAAAGCAAATATCATCATTGGCAAAGTAATCCACCCACTCTTGGCGGGTTTTTCCCGCCATAATACTTTGAATATCAGCCAGTATTTCATCCTGGCGGCTATTATCCCATTGATAAGGTATATATTCCGGCCGGCCGATTCTTTCGCAAAACTGTTGCCAAAACTTAGCTTCTACTGCTCCCAAGCTGACAAATTTATTATCGGCCGTAGCATAAATCTGATAACAGGCATAGCCCCCAGTGAGCAGTCCCCCATTACACTCCGGCAGCTTACCTTGACCTGACCATTCTGCCAGACTGTAGGCTACAAGACTTATAGCACCATCCAGCATGGCCACATCACAGTACTGCCCTCGTCCAGTTTTTTCCCGGGCTATTAAAGCCAACAAAATGGCATTTACCGCTTGCAGAGAACCTCCCGCCACATCAGCTATTTGTACTCCGGACATCCCCGGTTGATTTCTGCTCCCGGTCAGGCTTGTGACTCCAGCCAGGCTTAAATAATTAATATCATGTCCAGCTGTATATTTAAGAGGGCCACTTTGTCCATAACCGCTGATAGAACAATAAATCAGGCGAGGGTTTATTGGGTATAAAGACCCATAATCCAATCCTAATCTTTCCATAACACCAGGTCTAAACTGTTCAACTATGACATCAGCATGCTTGGCAAGATCTACAAATATGTCTTTGCCTTGGCCAGTTTTTAGATTAATAACTATACTTTTTTTCCCGCGATTCACCGCATAAAAGAACGCTGGATAAATCTGACGTCCCCATTCTCCGCCCATTGGCTCTACCTTGATTACTTCAGCGCCAAAGTCTGCCAGTATCTGAGTACAAAAAGGACCAGGTAAATACATGGATAAATCTAATACCCTGACTCCTTCCAGGGGCTGGGACATATTGCTTCCCCCTTCCCACAACTTTTGTTAAGGGTATTAATCATCGAAACTGAAAACCGGACGAGCCGAACTACCAGCAGAATAAATATCTCCTGGGTATACACGGCTGCTCATTTTGACTCGCCGGCCGATTATATCAAAAGTGATTTTATCGGTTTCCATGTCAATCAGGTTCCCCATAATCCAAGGACCTTCATCCAACTGCACCATGACTATGGTATAAGGTAGCTCATTTTCCCGGCCCTGGGGAGCATTAAAGCTGGTGGTGTAAGTTACTATAAATCCTTTGCCGCTTAATTCAGTAACCTCCAGATCCAATCCGGTACACTCCTGACAACTCATTTTGGGCGGACAGGTAATTGCCCCACATGAGTTGCATCTCAATCCCAGCAGCTTTGACTTACGTAAGGCCCTATTATATTCCTTAAATGGAAGCTTATATTCCATTTGACATCCTCCCTTCTACCTCTGAACTACCAAGTGACACAGACATCCATCTCCACCCAAAGTGTCTACCAGCCCAGTTTTGGCTCCTTCTACCTGGAGTCCAAGGTCAACCATTTCATTGCGAAGCTGTTTGCAGATATAATAGAGTTGCGATAAACCAGTGGCCCCAATAGGGTGTCCTTTAGCTTTTAAGCCTCCAGAAATGTTGATGGGTATTTTGCCCTCAATTTTAGTCTCCCCTCTTTGCCAAGCTTCCCCAGCTGTACCGAATTCGAAAAATCCTAA
>DLUN01000202.1:3043-3661 GCA_003444615.1 Syntrophomonas sp. | reverse complement strand
GCCGCACCATCGGTAAAGGGACAGCAATCATGCAACTGGATAGGTGTGGAGACCATAAAACTATTTAGCACATCTTCCACCGTTATTTCAAAACGTAACTGAGCTAAAGGATTCTTATTACCATAAAAGTGAGACTGTACTGATACCGCAGCCATTTGCTCCTTTAATTTAGGAAGAGGTATATTGTAATGACTGGCATAGAGATGAGCTAATAGTGCAAAGGCTGCTGGGAAGGTATAGCCTGAAGGAAACTCATAACGGGAATCACCGGCCATGGAAAAACACCTGGTAGCTAAGGGTGTACCTATAGCCGTAGTTTTGTCTNNTGTACCGAATTCGAAAAATCCTAATCCCTCAGCAGCGATTAACGAGGCTATGCTGAAGCAGTCATGTAATTCGCACACATCTACGTCCTCAGGTCCAATACCAGCCATTTTATAGGCTTTTTCTACGGAAATTTCTCTGGCTCTTAAGCGGGGCAGGTAGCGGTACTGACTACTCAGCTTTCCAGAAGTGGCCATACCTACTCCCGTTATATAGCAGGGTTTGTCGTGAACCTTTTTCGCTACCTCTTCACAAGCCAAAACTACTGCCGCCGCACCATCGGTAAAGGGACAG
>DLUN01000202.1:2457-2811 GCA_003444615.1 Syntrophomonas sp. | reverse complement strand
GCATCAAGGCAAACCTCAGAGAGGAGTTCTACTTGAGTCCGCGGTGAGTTAAAGCAGAATTGGCTGTGGCCCATACCTAATACTGCCACTTTTCTCATTAACCATATCCTCCTTTCCATTTTGAGGCCGACTTACTGTCAGGCCTGGTGTTTATTTAAGACCTAAACCTCNNGCACAAGCTCCTTCATAACGCAAGGCCGGGATATTCAGACATCCCATATCATTAACGGCAAATTGTTGAATGGTAGCCTGCCCTTCCGCTATAGTACCCAAAGCATTGCCGATAAAAGCGGCCTCGATATCTTTAGTAGTCAAATTAGAACTAGTGATCGCATCAAGGCAAACCTCAGAGAG
>DLUN01000202.1:844-2249 GCA_003444615.1 Syntrophomonas sp. | reverse complement strand
GTGTTTATTTAAGACCTAAACCTCGGCTGATGATTAACTTCATAATTTCCGATGTACCTGCATAAATGGTCTGAACCCGTGCATCTACAAATAACCGGGAAATTTCATACTCTGAACAGTATCCATAGCCGCCAAAAAGCTGCAGGCAACGGGAAGCCACCCGATTAACCATTTCACATATCCAATATTTAGCCATACTGACTTCCTGAACAATGTTATGCTGGGCCATATGCTGCATTACTAAAGCATCTACGAAAGTGCGGCCAATTTGAATTTCAGTAGCTAACTCAGCCAGGCAAAACTGAGTGTTTTGAAAACTGCTCAAGGGTTTGCCAAACACCTGGCGTTCCTTAACATACTTTAGAGTAATCTCCAGACAATGCTCAGCTACCGCTTGATTGATCATGGCAGCCACCAATCTCTCCTGCTGTAGCTTTTGCATCAGGTAGTAAAAGCCATATCCTTCCTTCCCCAGTAAGTTAGCAGCTGGTATACGGCAGTCATCGAAAAACAGTTCCGCGGTATCCTGGGCATGCATACCTATTTTGGCTATAGGTTTACTGCGTTCGAAGCCCTCGGTTCCCCTTTCCACTACAAACAGGCTGACCCCCCGGGCTCCTGCCTGAGGATCAGTTTTGGCTGCGACAATTACTAAATCTGCCAGGATGCCATTGGAAATAAAGGTTTTGGAGCCATTTAATATATAGCTGTCTCCATCGCGCACTGCCCGAGTACGCATAGCTGCCAAATCTGACCCTGCTCCTGGCTCAGTCATGGCAATGGCCAGTATTTTTTCTCCACTGACACAACCGGGTAGCCAGCGCGCTTTTTGTTCTTCATTCCCGAAGGAAGCAATGTAGGGTGCTACAATATCGCTGTGGAGAAATGCGAAAAACCCGGTCAGACTGAAGCGAGCCATTTCCTCACCAATTATCAGAGAGTATAGAAAGTCAGCTCCAGAACCTCCGTATTTTTCTTCCACCCAGGGACACAGAAAACCCTGAGCTCCCATTTTGCGATAGGCATCCCGGTCAACAATACCGTTTTTTTCCCACTGTTCATAATAAGGCACTATTTCTTTTTCCAAAAAGCTGCGCAGGCTTCTTCGGAACATTTCATGTTCAGGGCTAAAGGTCAAAAGACGTTCCATTTCACTCCTCCTCTCCAGGCAATCTTTGCGCTCAGCGAACTAACCAGCTGATGGACCGATGGCATAGAATACTGGCACTACTTTCGCTGGCTACTTATAACGCAAACATTATGCCAGCCTTAAAAGAGGGACTAAATCCCGGTAAGACAGGGATATGGGTTATAGGATTTTGTATACTCTATGGCAGATATGCGAATAAAAGAATGCCTGCCTTGGTTAGACAGGCCACAGTTGTTGGTGAAATCACCCCATAAG
>DLUN01000202.1:0-564 GCA_003444615.1 Syntrophomonas sp. | reverse complement strand
TCATCAAGGCGTTCTTCATAAGCCATAACCTTTTGTGCCAATATTTTATCCTTGCGTTCTAAAGCTAACAGAGTCGATTCCAACGTTTGCCGGGTTAAATCGATCATTCGCGATAACTCTTGTTCAGCTTCTCCAGAGAATACTACCTGATGTTCGGTAGCGTAATCAGCTCCTTGAATAATATTTTCACTTAAATCGGCAATTCTCTCTATATCATTTAACGATTGCAGAATAAGATGGGATTGACTGGAGTCTTCAGGGGACAGTTGCTTTTCTGAAGCCGTAACCACATAATCGGTAATCTGCCTTTCCAAATGGTTTACTATCTCTTCCAGCTTTACTCCCCGTTTAGCCAAGCTCTCCTCACGAGTATAAAAATATTCTATAGCGTTTTCAAAAGCTTGTCGGGCTAATTCACCCATGCGCAAGGTTTCCCGAGTAGCCTGAGCCAATGCCACCGAAGGGTTACTGAGGAAGCGTTGGTCTATAAAACGAACTCTAAATTCCTCTGCATCTTCATCTTCACGATCAGCAATTAAGAATGTAACGATAGCGGCTAAAACA
>DLUN01000089.1:1371-24494 GCA_003444615.1 Syntrophomonas sp. | reverse complement strand
AGATGTGTATAAGAGACAGCCTATTGAATGACCTCCTACTACCACCCGCCGGGGAGGAACAGCTTCCACTGCCATTGATTTCACAGGTATATAGCCCAATAACTTTACGGAAACATCTACTTTACCAGGCTTTAAGGCTACTATTTCATAACCGTTAGCCTGACGATTAACTGCCACCGGTGGGTCCATGGGAGCAGCAAAAACAATGCTAGAACCTCCTACTACCTGCATTTGAATATAATTTTTTAGTATATCAGGCAGTTCCAGGACAATTTGGCTGCTTTCGCCCACCACCAGTTTTTGGTTTTCCGGCAAAGTCAGCACCATTCTTGCCTGGGGAGAAAAGCATAGGGTTAAAAAAAGCAGAGCTAAAATAATGCCTATAACCGGCCTGATTTTGCGCATGTAATGAATTCACTCCCGAGACTTGATGTCTTCTATTCTCTCCTCGGGATGAGCAAACTATACCGTAATGGTACTTTGATTTACGGAAATGAAATGGATGCAGGTAAAAAGGTTTGATTGTATAGGAAATGGAAGTAGTTGGTTAATTTTGGGCATGGGCTAACATTTCCCGGGCGTGTTCCAGAGTAATGTCGGTAATACTTTCACCCGAGAGCATGCGAGCTAGTTCGGCAATCCGCTCCTCACCTTGCAGTAGTCGAACCCGGGTGAGGGTCTGACCATTCATGACCTCTTTTAGTATGAAATGATGGATTTGGGCATAGGCTGCCACTTGCGGTGCGTGAGTAACCAGAATAACCTGGTGACTATCAGACAGCTGCTTTAGCTTGCGAGCCATGGCCGTTAACGAAGTGCCCCCCACCCCCACATCGATTTCATCGAAAATCAAAGTGGGTACCTGGTAAGTATCAGCCAGAGCCGTCTTTATAGCCAGGATGACTCGCGACAGTTCCCCGCCGGAAACCGTTCGCACTAACGGTCGCAGTTCTTCGCCAGGATTAGCAGAAAACCATAATTCTACCCTATCCATTCCCAGTGGACCCGGTGTGGGGCGATTCTCCACACGAATTTCCAAGCGTATATGGGGCATATTGAGCTGACTCAGTTCAGCCAGGATTTCCTTTTGCAAAATTGCAGCCGTTTCCGTGCGCAGCTTGGTCAGATGAGCCGCAGTTTCATGGTACTGTTTCTGTACCAGTTGGATTTCCTCTTCTAAGGCCTGTTGGCGCTCCGAGCTCATTTCCAGCCGTTCTCTTTCTTCATAAGCCTGTTGCAAATGGCCCAAAATTTGTTCCACGCTATCGCCGTATTTTGACTTCAGCCGTTCAATAGTATAAAGGCGCTGCTCAATTTCTTCTAATAGACCCGGATCGAACTCCAGTTGGTCCTGGAAAGATGACACGCTTGCTGCCATATCCTGAATAGTTACCAGCATCTCCTGCAATGGTTCCGTTAGAGAGGCAAAAAATTCATCGTCTTTGAGGCTTTGGGCTGCACTCAGAGCCGATGACAGCAGGTCATAGGCACTATAACTTTCGTCACCCCGGTACAGGTCACTGAGTATCAGCTGACAACCTTCATTAAAGCGATTAGCATTGCGGATGCGCTGTCTTTTCACCATTAATTCTTGCTCTTCACCTGAGACCAGCTGAGCTTTTTCTATTTCATTAATTTGAAACTCCAAAAAATCCAAACGCTGCAGTCTGTTCTGCTCATCATCTCGCCATGTTTCCAATTGGCGAGTTAGACTCTGCAGTTCACGGTATTTTCCTTCTACCTGAGCCCGTAAAGGCTGAATCCTGGGATCAAAAGCGTCCACCATAGCCAGGTAACTATCTACCTGCAAGAAATGATGCTGCTCCCCTTGGACATGCATATCCACCAAATAGGGAGCAGCGGCTTTAAGAGTAGATATTGTAACTGTTCGCCCGTTTACCCGCGCAGTACTGCGCCCGTTAGGAGCTATTTCTCGGCTGATAATCAGGTTGTCCTCCCCTTCTTCATATAGACCCTGTTCCAGGAGAAACTGGCGAAAATCCTCGCGATTGGCCAGATCGAAAACCACTTCCACCAAGGCCTTTTGATGGGGATCCCGTAAGTAATCGTCCTGAATGCGCTCCCCGGTTATCAAACCCAGGGCATCAATTATTATGGACTTGCCAGCTCCAGTTTCACCAGTCAACACATTCAGTCCGGTACCGAATTCCAAGCGCAGTTCATCGATGAGAACAAAGTTTTTTATTAGCATTTCCCTTAACATGGCCATTCTCCATTTCACCAGTTCAAATCAATTGTTGAAAGTGCTTGAATACTTTTACTACCGCTTTCTTAGGTTTAACCACTACAAATATCGTGTCATCCCCCGCAACCGTTCCCAATAGGCCTTCCAACTTGTAAGAGTCAATACCGGAAGCTACGCTCTGAGCTCCCCCGGGCAGGGTTTTGATCACAATAATGTTCTCACTGTAATTTATATCTATTACTGATTCTTTCATTATCCGGCGCAGCTTCTCCTGATCCCGGTTAGCTGCAGCTGCATTGGGTATAGCATAGCGATAGCCATCACCATCCGGAATTTTGACCAGATGTAGTTCTTTTATATCACGGGATACCGTAGCCTGAGTAACATCAAATCCATTAGAACGCAATGCTTCACATAATTCTTTCTGGGTAGCCACCCTCTGGTTATTGATTATATCCATGATTCTCCGGTGCCGCCTGGATTTCATAACGCTCCTCCATCTAATTTACTTACCACAAAAAGACAAGGGGGTTGATTACGTTGATTTATGAAATTCAATTGCCAGGTCTCATATTCCTTCTGGTCCAATTGCGACAGAAAATCTTTTACATACTTTTTTTCCTCACGGCCACCAGGATGTCCAGGATAGGCCACAATGGTTATCAGTCCCCCTGGGCGCAACCGTTTAATGCAATGCTCTATCGCCGTTGTAGTCTCGGGCCCAGAGGTGGTAATTTGATGGTTTCCTCCGGGCAGATATCCTAGATTAAACATGGCGGCAGAAATTTGGTTGGGCAAGTATTCGTCTAGGTAAGCGTGGCTGGCATTTATCAACTGGACCCGGTGAATTAAACCTAACTCGGTCAGCCTGGTATGGGTGTTTTCTATGGCCACAGCTTGAATATCCAAGGCTAGCACAGACCCTTCATCCCCTACCAGTTGGGCAAGAAATATGGTATCATAACCATTGCCGCAGGTAGCATCTACTACCATATCACCTTTTTGAACAACTGATGCCACCAAGTGGTGAGATATGGCCACCGCATTACGTAGTATGAGTGTACGAGCGCCGTTGGCTATAACTCTTCACTCCTTCGTAACCGGGTATCAATGTGATCAAAAAATGAAGTGGATTTCAGATTTATGAGCTTAAGCTTATAATCAGCCTTCTTAACCGTCACTATGGCATTTAGTTCCCAAGGTATCTCAATTTGACCATCCAGGCGAATTACATGGTCATGCCGATCTGTCGACGATAGCTTTATTACTTTGTTCCCGCCTACTACCATGGGCTTGCGGCTAAGAATTTGTGAAGCAATGGGTGTGATCAACAACACCTCTAGTTCTGGATCAACCACTGGTCCCCCACAGGACAGGGAATAAGCTGTTGAACCGGTTGGGGTAGCTACCATAAGTCCGTCACCACGATAATTGCCCACTTGATCCGAATCAATTTCCACATTTATATTATTGAGTTGATGGTCTACGGACTTAACCACCATTTCGTTTAAGCAGCATCCCTGATGGGACGACCCATCAGTATTCTGAACCGAAACCTGTAGTATCATACGTTCATCCAGGTGATAGCTATGTTCCAGCAGTCTAGGCAGGTAATGTTCCAATTCATCCACTTCAATATTGCTTAAAAAGCCCACGGTCCCCATATTTACACCTAAAACAGGAGCCCCGCAAATGGCATATTTACGAGTCGCCCGCAATATAGTGCCATCTCCGCCAAAAACGATTATTATATCAAAGTTGCTCTGTTCAAGAACAACTTCCTGTTCATTGTCAACCTCTACCTGAATTCCTCGCTTAGTCAGAAGTTCTACCGTTTGGTAAGCTACTTCCTGGGTGGCCTCTTTATAATAGTTGCTAACCAGTAATATTCTCATCAGCTGTGCTTGCCTCCCAACTCTAGATGGGCTTCATTGACCACCTGCTCAACTTTATTTACAATGTCTGCACCAGGCTGTTTATCCTGGCGAAGATAAAGGAAAAATTCTATATTCCCCTGCGGACCAGTAATGGGCGAGTAAGTCAGATCCACACAATTCAGACCCTCCTGAGCCGCATGTTCAATACTATTCAGAAGTACTTCCTGATGAGTATCTTTATCACGAACTACGCCTTTGCGGCCCACTTTATTGCGCCCCGCTTCAAACTGTGGTTTTACCAGGCAAACAACAGCTCCATCATTTATTAAAAGTGACTTTATAACCGGAAAAACATATTTAACTGATATGAATGATACATCAATAGTAACCAGATCTACTGGTTCAGGGAACTCAGCCACAGGCAGGTAGCGTATGTTGGTACGTTCCATGTTAATTACCCGGGGATCGTTGCGCAACTTCCAATCCAATTGGCCATAGCCCACATCCACTGCATACACCCGGCGGGCTCCCCGCTGCAAAACACAGTCTGTATACCCTCCGGTAGAAGCACCTACATCCATCACCACCAAATCAGTTACCTGTATATCAAATACATCCAGGGCCTTTTCCAGCTTTTTACCTCCCCGGCTCACATATGAACATCCGGAAACTATAGATTCTATAACTGCCTTCTCATCAACTGCCGTACCTGGTTTACTTATTATTTGGTCATTTACCTTTATTTGTCCAGCTAGAATCATAGCCCGTGCCTTTTCCCGGCTGGGAGCCAGCCCTTGTTGATGTACCATTGTATCCAACCTAACTTTTGCCAAACTTCAGCAACTCCCAGCTCTGGGGCTGAACCAATTCTGGCCAGCGATTAATAATAGTATCCATGATGGCTTCTGGACGCATATCTAAGTATTCAAACAAAATATCTACTTTTCCATGCTCTACAAATTCATCAGGAATTCCTATTCTCAGCAGATCCACTTGCAACTGTTCTTCTTGCAGGGCTTCCAAAACAGCGCTGCCAAATCCGCCTGCTAAAACATTGTCTTCGATAGTGACTAAATATCTATGAGAACAGGCCAGTTGACTCAGTAATTTGCGATCTAGTGGCTTTAGATAACGGGCATCGGCCAGTGAAGCAGTCCAGCCGTGCTGGGCTAAAAGTTCTACCAATTCCCGGCCAATATTTGTTCCTCGTCCAATACCGATTACCGCTAAGTCCTTACCTTGCTGGATCAAATTCCCCTGACCCACCGGCAATGGTTGCCAGGGCTCAGTAACCGTTATTCCCAATCCAACTCCCCGCGGATAACGAATAGCTACTGGTCCATTCAAGGTTAGAGCAGTAGTAAACATCTGCACCAGTTCATTTTCATTAGATGGTGCCATTACAGTCATATTTGGTATGCTGCGCAGGTAGGACAAATCAAATACTCCGTGGTGAGTTGGTCCATCTTCTCCCACCAAACCAGCCCGGTCTACGGCAAAAATTACCGGCAGGTTTTGCAGAGCAACATCATGTACTATCTGATCATAGGCTCTTTGTAAAAAAGTGGAGTAGATAGCCACCACCGGCCTTAGTCCAGCTTGAGCCATACCTGCTGCCAGGGTCACGGCATGCTGTTCACAAATGCCCACATCAAAGAAACGGTCTGGATAACACTTGGCGAATTCTGCCAGTCCAGTTCCTAAGGTCATAGCCGCACTAATCGCTACTAAGGTGGGAACGGTTTTCCCTTTTTCCACCATAAAATCCCCAAAAACTTCAGTATAACTGCGGATAGCTTTTTTTATAGGGATGCCGGTTTCAATATTAAAAGGTCCCACCCCGTGAAACAAACCAGGATCACGACGAGCTGGCTCATAACCGCGTCCCTTTTCGGTAATGGCATGAATCAATACCGGGCCTTTCATCCGGCGGGCATTCTTTAGAACACCAATCAGTTCTTCCAGGTTGTGCCCATTCACCGGTCCAATATAGGTGAAGCCCAGTTCTTCGAAAAATACCCCTGGAACCATTAGATACTTGACCAGATCCTTAAAGCGACCGGCTGCCCGGGCGATATTGGGTCCTATCCCGGGGATACGCTTCAATATAGTTTCAACGTCTTCTTTGGTGCGGAAATAAGAGGGATCGGTGCGCAGCCGGTTGAGATAAGCCGATAGGGCTCCCACGTTTTGGGAAATAGACATTTCATTATCATTTAGGATTACAATCAGATCGCGATCCTCATTACCGGCGTGATTCAAAGCCTCAAAGGCCATTCCTCCCGTAAGAGCTCCATCGCCGATAACCGCAATTATCGAATAATCCTCGTTTTTCATATCTCTGGCTACAGCCAGCCCCAAAGCAGCTGATATAGAAGTGCTGCTATGGCCGGTATTAAATACATCGTGGGGAGATTCTTCCACTTTGGGAAATCCGCTTAATCCACCAAACTGCCGCAAGGTTTTCATTTGCTCGCGGCGGCCGGTAATAATTTTATGTACATAGCTCTGATGCCCCACATCCCAAATCAATTTATCCTGGGGACTGTCAAAAACATAATGCAAGGCCAGAGTCAGTTCAACTACTCCTAAATTAGCCGCCAAGTGACCCCCACACTGGGAAACACTGTTAATTAATAACTCACGTATTTCTTCCGCCAGACTAGCCATGGCCGGTAAATCTAATCCCTTTATATCCTGGGGAGAATTGATACTGTTAAGTATGGTCATAATGCGTTCACCTTTTGTTTTCGAACAATTTCTTTCCCGTCAGACCTTCGATATAGGCCATGATTCTAGCCACACGAAAAATAATCTGATTGGCGTATTCCACCGCCAAGTTCTTGCCAATGGCCTTTCCTCCAACGGTAAGGGCAGCGATTAAACTGGTCATTACTGCTCCGGTCAGAACCAAATCCAAAGTCGGGAAAGTCCCCACCAGACTAGCCACAATACCAGCCCCTATAGCCCCACTAAGGGTACCGGCAATATCCCCTATTACATCATTACAAAAGTTGGCCACTTGACCTGCATTCTGAGTTAATCTTACCGCTTGTGCAGCTCCGGGAATCTTTTTGGCTGCCCGGGCATTGAAAGGCGCTATCTGAGCCGCTGTGGCTGCTGTTCCTATAATATCAAAAAAAATGCCCAGTAGTATTATTATTAGTAACAATCCTAGGGCTATTATAAAATTATTTACTGTCTGAATAAATGCCTCCGACCCTAAACTGAGCAGAAGAGCAATCAAAAATGTAAAGAAGCCGACCACAAGACCGGCTAACAAATTCTCTTTGTTTATATGACTATGGTACCGCTGCAAATAACGCTAGCCTCCAACAGAAATCTATTATACTGGCGAAAGGTTATTAATTGAGTAAACGCTGCGACTTAGGTCCAGTAGGTTTTCCCAGCAGATCACCCGAATGTTGCCAAAGGGGCGGTTTCCCTTTATGTCTGCTTCACCGCGTTGCCGCTGATGAGACTGGATTGCCACTTAGTGCGCACTTTAATCCCCAACTAATTGTACTGGTTGTACACAGTCTAGGAGTTTTCCTCAACAACCCACATCAACTCTAGCCTCTTTTGCAGTCAACGGTTTCAGAACCAGACAATCAACATCTTGGCCGAGATGTTGAAGTCCTTCCTAGTTCATTCGCCGCAACCACTCAAGGCAGGCTACGCTGCACCCAGCATCTACCAGAATGCAGGTTTTCTTAAAACCCAACAGGTTTTAAGCCTCCACGGGAGCGGGGTCAGTTTCCACATGCCATTGCGGACTGCCCCATCACCCTTTTCTCCCAGCAACGACCCCTGACTGGGCGTCAAAAGCCGATACCAGAAGCTTCATCGATGTGCCCTTAACGGATTTTTAGGCCCGTCTTCGGAATTGATAGGGTTGACTAGAATACTGCAACCTTTCGCCAGATCCCATTTCTCATGTATTATATCATACCACTTGAATAGGTTGCTAGTTACCCATCGGTCAGTTAAATATCAGTTAACTTCCTGGTCTGATATCTGTTCTGTCTGGCTTGAGCATGACTGGTTATACTTTAATATGCGCTCATTAGCTCTTTCTTTCTAAGGTGAAGTAAGCCAGTTGACGCAGAAAATCCGCTTCCCTTCCAAAACTCGCCAGACTATCGATACATTGTTCCACACTCTGACGGGCTAGTTTTTCGGCTTGTTCAACCCCTAGCAGACTGGGATAAGTGCTTTTATGATTTTTGGCATCACTTCCTACTGGCTTACCCAGTATGCTCTGGTCACCCTTGATATCCAGAAGATCATCGGTTATTTGAAAAGCTAATCCAAAATGCCGGGCATAAGTAGTTAAATCTTGTAACCCTTTTGAATCCATATCTCCCAACAGCGCGCCAGCTCTTAGGGACGCCACAAACAATGCTCCCGTTTTCATGCTATGTAAACTCTGCAGGGTGGATAGATCAATAGTTTCATTTTCAGCCGCCAAATCCATGACCTGTCCCCCAATCATACCCTGGCTACCGGCAGCAGCAGCTATTTCATTAATAACAGCTATAACTTGCTCGGCGCGAATCTCAGGTATCTGAGTGTTGCGAGTTATTAATTCAAAAGCTGCCGTAAGCAGAGCATCTCCGGTTAGAATTGCGTTCGCCTCGCCAAATACCCGGTGACAGGTAGGCTTACCGCGCCGGAAATCATCATCGTCCATGGCAGGCAGATCGTCATGAACCAGCGAGTAACAGTGAATTAACTCCAGGCCACAGGCAGTCATTAGAACTTTTTCCGGTTTGCCATTGGCAAGAGCGGCGCCTTCCAGTACCAAAATGGGCCGCAGTCGCTTGCCACCGTTAAAAACTGCGTAGTGCATAGCCTGATGAATTACAGTTGGATGAGTTTCGATGCTGGTCATGTATTCCAGCAAGCTGTTATCAATCAATTCCTTACGCCGTTGCAGTTCTTGCTTAAATGCACGGGTATCCATAATCCTTGTTTCACCTAGCCTTCCAGCAGCTCTGGGCAATCTTCCAGTACCAAATCTCCTTCCAGAGTTTGAACCAGTTTTTGAACCTTACTATCGGCTGCTTTTAGTTGCTGCTGACAGTACAGAGACAGCTTTACCCCTTCTTCAAATAAACGTATTGCTTCTTCCAGTTCCAGGTCACCATCTTCCAGCTGCCCAACTAATTCCTCCAGTCTTTTTAGGGCTTCTTCAAACTTTATAGGTTCCATCTCACCATCTTCTCCTTTTGCTGTACCGTTGCCTGCAATTCTCCATCCAGCAGGCTGATAAAAATATCTTCTCCGGACTGCACACTGTTTACGGAGCGGATGACTCTCCCCTCCTTATTGCTCACCACCGCATAACCCCTTTGAATAACCTTGAGGGGACTCAAGCGGTCCAGCCCGGTTACAGCTATCATCAAACGGTTTTGCTGGGAATCCAGATATTTTGCCACAAACTTGCCCAGCATCTGTCTCAGTTCCCCGTGTTGTTGTCTTCGTTCTTCTAACATGGTTTGGGGCACATTCCACGCCCGATTCATCATTAAACGGTCTAATGTTTCACTTTCCTGCTGCATCCTCCGGCTTATGACCCTTAACATGCGTTGACGGAGCTGCTGGAATTCATTAGTTAGCTGAGCTAAATCAGCTACCGCCATTTGAGCTGCTTGGGTGGGAGTAGCCGCGCGGACATCTGCAGCTAGATCAGCTAGAGTAGTATCTACTTCATGGCCTACCGCTGAAATAACCGGCAACTCCGATTGAAATATGGCTTGCACCACTTCTTCACTGTTAAAGGGCATTAAGTCCTCAAAAGATCCTCCCCCCCGGCCAACAATGATAAGGTCAACCCTACCGTAACGGTTGAGCAACTGGATTCCCCGGGCTATTTGGGATGGTGCTTCCGCTCCCTGCACAGCACTGTGAACCAATACAACCTCCACACCTTGATGGCGCTCTTTTAACACCCTCAGTATATCCCGCAGAGCAGCACCATCTTGCGAAGTCACCACTCCGATCCGGCGAGCAAAGGCGGGTAAGGGCTTTTTTCGGTGAGGATCAAAATATCCCTTTTGCTGCAGCTTAGTTTTCAACTGTTCCAGGAATAAGTAAACTCCCCCTATACCAAAAGGCTGCATCTCTTCCACATAGAACTGATAGCGTCCCTGAGGAGCAAAAACGGAAACCCAACCGCGCACCAGCACTTCCAGGCCATTTTCGGGCTGAAAATCTAGCCGGCGGGCCCGGCTGCGGAACATGACTGCACTTATAGCCGAATCCTCATCTTTTAACGTAAAATATAAATGACCGGATTGCTGGTATAATTTGAAACCGGATATCTCACCCTTTAACCAGAAATCTCGTAGTGAGCTGTCCTGTTCCAATATTCCAGCTATATATTGGTTTAACTCGCTGACTGATAAATAGGGGTTCATCAATCTTTTTCTCCTGCAGCAGCTAAATACAAGTTTTCCACTAGTTTGGCAATCAGAATAGGCCCTAGACCTCCGGGTACCGGCAAAAGCTTGCCTTCCATCCCTGATAAGGCTTCCGGTTTTACATTGCCACAGGAATGATCATAGTGCCAGTAGAATCCTACATCCAGAATTAAGGAGCCATTGGCAACCTGGTGAGCTTGTAGGGATTCGGGATGACCTTTTTCTATAACATATATATCGGCATCCGGCAGTGAAGACTTCATGGGCATTTCGGGAACTACTGTCACTTGGCAGCCTTCTTTGTTCAACAACAATGCCAACGGTAATATAACATCAAAGGAATCTCCCACCAGAACCGCTGTTTTTCCCTTTGTAGTCTGGCAGGAGCGGTGGATCACATCCAGGCAGCCCAAAGCTGCGCAGGATATAAAGCGGGGAGTTCCATAAATAAGCCGCCCCCGGTTTATTGGATTAAAACCATCCACATCCTTATTAACATCAATAGCTGCTAAAAATTCATCGGCGTGAGCCTGCAATGGTTCAGGTAAAGGAAGCTGTAATAGAATCCCATCGATACTGGGATCTTGATTTAGCTTACTAATCCGCTCCAGCAAAGTTTCCCGGCTGGTGTTGCCGGGCAGCACCAGGTGCTGAACCGTACCGCCGATAAAACTCACTGCTTTTTCCTTTAAGCCTACATAAAGCAAACTCTCCTTGTCATCACCCACAATGATAATGGCCAAGTTCGGGCTTATCCCCGCAGTCTGCACCTTTTCCTTTACCTGAAGGCGAATCTCATCAGATATCTCTCTTCCATTAATTAGTTCCATAGCTACCCCCTTAGATTTACGAAAATATTTCATTTGGCTTGTGTATAATTAATTCGCCTTTTCTGCATCATTGTAGCAGTACCGGACCGCAGCCAGCATAGCGGTTCCCACCGCATTATCGGTACTTAAGCCGGGCGGAGCGAAGTGAAGCCGGGCTCCTACTGCCGGGTGTTCCAAGCGATTTCTCAACCGCTGGGCAATTAAATTGTTGGCCATGACTCCTCCGGCCAGTAATACATCCTTTATCATAAATTCCTCTATATACCTGCGCAGCATTTTTTCCAAAGTTTTAGCTATAACACCTAAAACTGCTGCGGCAACTTGCTCCTGACTGCTTCCGGCCTTCAGCATTTGCAATGCGCGAGTCTCCGCTCCGGAAAAAGAAAACCCTGTTTCATTGATCGCCACCGGAATAGCTGCCTCTTTATTATTAAAAGTGTGCCCAGCCAATTGTTCTAAAGCAGTTCCTGCCGGAAAAGGCAAACCCATAGCCACACCCACCCTATCCACTAATTGGCCAGCATGAATATCCTGGCTGCTGGATAGAGAAAGCACAGAAAAACAGCCAGGCTGGCTGTTTTCTACCAGTAATATATCAGAGGTCCCCCCAGAAAAATGCACTGCCAAGAACTTAGGTTGGGCCAGGAGTTCCGCTTTGCCCTGGAGGCCAGCCATGATATGGCCTTCTTGATGGCTGACCTTATAGATAGGTATTTGCGCAAAATCCGCCAGGGATTCAGCTAGGGATGACCCGGCTAGAAATACCGGCATATAACTGTTTTCCTGGTTACGGGGTTGGGTGCTGACAGCCAGAGCACAGGTCTGTTTAAATAAAACCGGTTCCAATCGGGCCACTAGATGGGGTAAATTCTTAATATGTAAAAACAGGGCTTCCGATTGACGCAAGCCCCGTTTCCCTTTTTCCACCTTAAGCAGCATTCTTTCATCAGCTAAAATTTGCAGGTTCTCATCCACAGCTGCCAAGGAAGTAGTATAGGCGCTGGTATCAATCCCTAAAAACACTTTCATGTTTTTCTCCCTGTATGCGGTCTAATATAGCATTGACAAAACCACCTGATTGCTCCTCTCCAAAACGTTTGGCCAATTCTACAGCCTCATCAATGGCTATCACTGGTGATACTTCTTGGCGAAACAAAATTTCGTATCCAGCCACTCTCATAATATTTCGATCCACCGATGACATCCTGTCAACAGACCACTCCCGGGAATAACGAGCTATTCTTTCATCAATGGCTGGCATATACTCTAAAGTGCCTTCCACTAGCTCCCAGGCAAACTGACGGTCTTTATCAGGCAGAGGCTGTTCTTGGCAAAGATACTCAAATGCTTGTTTTGGTTCAGCCTGAACCTGGTCAACCTGAAAAATTACCTTAAATGCGTGTTCTCTAGCCTTTCGTCTACTCAAACTTTCACCCTCACTACCGCTAACGGTCCTTGAACATTTGTTTTAGCCAGCTGTCAAAGTTCTTGTTTTCATCTAACTGTTTGCCAATAAGGTAACCTATCCCTATGCAAATAGCAATAAACACTGTGCGCCAAAAACCAAAGGTTACAAACAGTATACTCGCCAGGAGACCTAACAGCACTCCAATGGTCTTACCCCTGTGTTCCACCAAAAGGAATTGAAACCATTTTTCCCACATAATACTGCCCTCCTTACACAGCCACCGGCTTATTGGCGTTCCCAAAGTCGTCTATTAATACTCTTACCTGGGAAACCTGAAGGCCGCCAATGGTTTCTAGGTGCTCTTTCACTACGGCCTGAACGCTCTGCGTCATCTCTGGCACACTTTTTTCTGGATTGATCATCATATGTAAGTATATTACTACACCATCAGGTCCATCGGTGACGGAAGAGCGAGTTTCTTTCACTCCATCAACCTTCCTGACCGCTTTAGTAATAATGGTCTTAATGGCTGCCACCGTAATGGAAACTTGTCCATTTAAGCTATTGCTTACCACTACAGACGTTGGTTTGGATTCTCCCTTAAACAAGGAAATCATAATCAGAATAGTCAAAGCAATTACCACTGCTGCACTGGCACCCAGTATGATCTGATTGACTGAACTGCCTAAAAATGATTGAACAGCGGTTATCAATTCATTTTTTCCCACAGCCAAATACATTGCGGCTACTGCTATAGCCAGTATTAACAGGTTGTAACAGAAAAGAACCACTCGCCATAGTCCGGACATTATAAACACCTCACTTTACCGGTATACAGATAACCCCCTGGGTTAGCAGGGGGTTGCATTAGCTATAACGAACTACTCGGCTTTATCTATGTCAGCCGCCAGTTCCGTATCTGCTTCTGGTTGCTTTTTCATTTGTACGGATACTATGTGAACATTTACCGCTGCTGCTTTTAATCCAGTCATGGTCTCTACTGCTACTTTGACTTCTTTTTGCACATTTTCGGCTACCTCAGGTATAGGATAGCCGTACTGTACTGCAAGATAAATATCAATACGAGTTTCATCATTATTTACTTCTACTTTGATGCCTTTACCAAAATTCTTACGCCCTAATTTTTCAACCAGGTCGGTTCCCCAACCACCGCTCATAGCTGCGACACCTTCCACATCCATGGCTGCCAATCCAGCTATGGTAGAAACCACCTCATCGGCTATACGAATAGCCCCCATTTCGGTACTCAGTTCTTTTTTTTGTTCTTCCATGAAGTCACCTCCATTATTCCAATTATGGTATGATGTAATTTTACTAGTTATTCTTCCCAATATCAAATAGACTAATATTTAATTTTCAACTACATGTGGCTCATCCGCCGCTGGATAAAATTTGTATAAACTTCTCCTTTTTGAAAAAAAGCATTGTCCAGTACTTTTAAGTGAAAAGGAATCGTGGTCTTTACTCCCTCTATGATAAATTCATTTAAGGCCCGCTTCATACGGGCTATAGCTTCATCCCGGTCAGCACCCCAAACGATCAGTTTAGCCACCATGGAATCATAAAAAGGTGTGATAGTATAACCTGCATAAACCGAGGAATCCACTCTAACCCCCGGCCCACCGGGCTGGTAATAGCGGGTTACTGTGCCCGGGCAGGGTTGAAAATCATGGTCGGGGTCTTCGGCATTTATGCGGCATTCCATAGCCCAGCCATTGAGAACGATATCCTTCTGTTGTACCTTAAGAGGAATACCCGCCGCTATTTTAATTTGTTCTTTGACTATATCAATCCCGGTCACCAGTTCAGTGACTGGATGCTCTACCTGAACCCGGGTGTTCATTTCTATAAAGTAAAAATTACGGTTTTTATCAACCAAAAACTCCACCGTGCCCGCGCTGGTATAGCCAGCTGTCCTGGCCAGTTCTACTGCAACTGCTCCCATATGGCTGCGCAGTTCTTCATCTAAAAGGGTAGATGGTGATTCCTCCAGCAGTTTTTGATTGCGCCTTTGCAGTGAGCAATCCCGTTCTCCCAAATGAACCACATGTCCGTACTCATCAGCCAAAACCTGTATCTCTATGTGACGTGGTTCCTCAATATATTTCTCAATATATACTTCATCATTACCGAAAGCTGCTCCGGCTTCCATACGGGCCGTTTCCAAAGCCTCCTTTAACAAAGAGGCATTGTGGGCCAGACGCATTCCCTTACCCCCGCCGCCAGCTGAGGCCTTAATCATAACCGGATATCCAATGGAGTCGGCTACTTCACGGGCATCTTGGAAACTCTTCACCGCACCTTCACTGCCCGGCACCAGCGGAACGCCAGCCTTACGCGCTATCTCCCTGGCCTGGACCTTATCCCCCATCATCTCGATAACCCCAGAAGCAGGTCCGACAAACTTTATATCATGGGTCCTGCACAGCTCCGCAAAGTAAGGATTCTCGGCCAAAAACCCATATCCAGGATGGATGGCATCAGCTCCAGTATTTTTAGCAGCACTGATTATATTGGCAATATTTAAGTAGCTTTGGTTAGCTACAGCTTCACCAATACAGATTGCTTCGTCAGCCAGCATTACATGCATACTGTCCCGATCAGCAGTTGAATATACAGCAACGGTAGGGATGTTTAACTCCCGGCAGGCGCGGATAATACGCACCGCTATTTCCCCCCGGTTGGCAATCAAGACTTTATTAAACAATAGCCACCACCCCTAATTTTTAGCAATGAGTATCATTACCTGTCCATACTCTACGGGTTGAGCATTATCTACCAAGATATCAGCAACTACGCCACTTACTTCCGCTTTAATTTCATTCATCAATTTCATGGCTTCCACAATGCACAAGGTCTGACCTGCCTCCACCCTATCACCGATCTTTACAAAAGGCGGAGCATCTGGTGATGGCGCAGCATAATAAGTGCCAACCATAGGAGATATTACTTCTACCAAATCGATGGTACCAGCTGGTACTGGTGCTGGCTCTTCTCTAATATCTGCTGTTGCTGGTGCAGCCATTTTCGTCATATCTCCATCATGGCGGTTTTTACGCAATGCTAAACGGTAATCGTCCTTTTGGAATTCCAGTTCACTTATGCTAGTCTGATCCAGGAGCAAAATGAGTTCCCGAATATGGTCTATGTTCATCTCTTCATCTCCCCTAAAGCTAGCTTTTGGGCTGAGCTGATTTATTGTATTCCTGGTTGCCGGAGGATTTTCTTTAGTAATATCCAGTTCTTCCCTCACTTCATTATGGGTTTCAATCTGGGGCATATCTTCATGGCCTCTCGCCTCACGCCAGGCAAAGAATTTCAAGGCTACCTGAGGGAATAAGGCGTAGGTAAGGACATCCTCGTCACTGCGTGCATAATGGGCTGACTCCTGACGGGCCCTTTCCCACATGGGATCTATGAGATCAGCAGGACGCACCGTGACCACAGGTTCATCACCAATAATCTTTTTCCGGATTTCTTCCTTGATAGGTACGGGAGGTTTACCATATAATCCCCGCACATAATCCTTTACTTCTCCCGGGCACAGTTTATAGCGTTCACCCATGAGTACGTTTAACACAGCCTGAATACTGATTATTTGGCTGGTAGGGGTTACCAAAGGGGGATAACCCATCTCCTCACGTACTCGTGGTATTTCGGCCAAAACCTCATCAATCCGGTCGGTGGCTTTTTGTTCTTCCATTTGTGACATCAAGTTAGAAATCATTCCGCCGGGTACTTGATGCTCAAAAACCCTCATGTCCGAGATACGGGTAACGCCACGCTCAAAACCTTTATGCTTACGCAGTTGTTCAAAATGGTTAGCTATTTCAAATAATTTGTGGAGGTCCAATCCGGTATCTCGTTCTGAATCCTGCAAGGCTCTTACAATAGTCTCCACCGGTGGCTGTGATGATCCAAAAGCCATAGGTACACTGGCTGTATCAACAATGTCCACTCCCGCCTCCGCCGCTTTAAGCAGGGCAGCTATAGCCAAACCACCTATATAATGAGTATGGAGCTGGATAGGAACATCCAGGTTCTCTTTCAGCATTTTAACCAGTTCATAAGCAGCATAAGGGGATAAAAGCCCAGCCATATCCTTAATACAAATGGAATCAGCTCCCATCTCCCTTAATTTCAAAGCGGTATCTAGAAAATGCTGCATAGTATGCACTGGGCTAATGGTATATACCACACTGGCTTGAGCATGTTTGCCCGTGGCTTTAACAGCTTTTAAGGCTGCTTCCAGATTACGGACATCGTTTAAAGCATCGAACATCCGGAAAATATCAATACCATTCTCGGCAGCCTTTTCTATAAATTTTTCCACAATATCATCTGGATAGTGAGTATAGCCAACTAGGGACTGCCCCCGCAGCAACATCTGTAGAGGCGTCTTTTTGACTATGCCTCGAATAGTACGCAGACGCTCCCAGGGGTCTTCATTTAGATAGCGTATGCATACATCAAAGGTAGCTCCTCCCCATACTTCCAGAGAATGGTAGCCTACTTCGTCAATTTTGTCCAGTATCGGTATCATATCACTGGTAGTCATCCGGGTTGCCCACAGGCTTTGATGACCATCACGTAAGCTGGTATCAGTAATCTTAATATTTTTCATCAGCAACCTCCTGATAACTCTCTATAAAGCATATATAAAAATACCCTAAACACAAATTGACTCAGGCCCTGGGCCTGAGTTATTATTTAATTTCAGTCTCTGACTGCTATTATTATAAAAATTCACCTAAGTTATTTCAATCATTTACGGCATGTATACAGTGTTATTGGCTTTTTTGCGCATCCCGCGCAATAATAACTATCTGTTCCTCCCTGGTTTGGGTCACTTTACTTACTAGGGCAGTAATTTCCTGCTCCCGGTCTAACTGTAAATGCTCTGCTGCCACGACCACCGTCGTGTTCTCGGGCTGGATAATAACTACACAATCCTGGTAACCTTTGGATTTAATCAAATTTTCCGCTTTCATTTCCCGTTCCATATCAGTGGATATTTCCACTAATCGCAGCGAAGCCGCTTGGCGTGCTTCTTTATCACCGCTGTTCTTGTTCAGTATTTCTCGCAGCATTTCCACCTGTTTGCCCCGCAGCCTTTCCCGTTCCAAACGGTACTCAGTAAAAAAGTCGTCTTCGACTTCCTTTGGACTTATGTTAGGTTGGCTAGCAATCTGGGGCTGACTCACTGGAGCAGCAGTGAGCTTATCCCCATCTGGCTCTGGGTACAAAGCTTTTATACACATGCTGCTCAGCACGATTAGAATTGCGGCGGCTAACAGTACCATTCCCACTCTTTTCAGATCAATAATCATTGCCTTCCTCCTTCCCGGGGCATTACTGTAACTCGGTGGGGAGAAATATTCAGCAGTGTGGCAGTTGCATCAGTCAGGTTTTCTTTAACCTGGGGATTACCAGCTCCATCAGCCACTACTAAAACTCCCAAAATTTCCGGCATTCTTTCTTCCAGCAACAAGGGATTCCCTGATGAAACTGCCACATCCCTGGTACTGCTTTCCTCAATAGTGGTGCTCCGCCCGCTTTCATCTGTTTGCCGTCGCTCATCCCGGTCATTGGTGGCATAGGTTTTTATCCCTTTGGAAGACAGGGTAACACTGACTTCTACGGAACCAGCCCCGTCAATCTCAGCTAATATAGCGGCCAGTTCTGTTTGCAGTTCTTGTTTTATGCTGCCCGCGGCTGACCGGTCAGCCCGATGCTGAGCAAACTGCTCAGAGGTGGAATCCGACTGGCTGGCAGGAGACCACAGCAACGCTATAAGTCCTAAACAAATAATTATTACTATGAATAGTCGCCCTTTTTTACTGTTCAACCAAGAACTCGGGCCTTTATCATCACCACTTCCCTCTCTGCGAATCCATTCATCCAGCACTCCATCAACCTCCTTGGAACTCAATTTCAATAGCAGTATGTTCAAAACCATAGAGGTTTTTAATAATGGCACTTAGTTTATTGCGTATAGCCTCCTGTTCCTCAAAAGAAACAGACTCCGCCTCCCGAAATATTCCTACTCTGCCCGCTTCTTCATCCACAGATACCGCCTGGGACCTTACCAGTAGTTGCACCGATTCAACACTTCCCGATTCATCTAAAACAACATGAGCTTCCACATCCTCTACACCAGGCACCAGCAAAGCTACGGCACCTATTTGGCCGGCTACCTTATCTGCGAGAGTTTCCTGGTCCAAATGCCAGATTTGCGCATTGATCTTTTCTCCTTGCTGCAATATTTGCTCCTGCTGGGCTGGATTTATTTTCATATCCCACCACTCTATATTTATACTGCGGTCGGAAAATAAAATTCCCGCCAAGGGAGACAGCACTGCAATAAGGATAAACAAACCGATAGCAAAACGGACAAAAGGCCGCAAAGTGCCTTCTGGGAGCATAAGCTCCAAAAAGCTGGCTATGAGCACTATCACCAGTACGTTTCTCACAATCTCACTCAAAACTGTCATACTGTTGATCCTCACTTACGGCAAAGATGCTAAATGATTGGACATGCCTACCACTATGGCAATCATTATGAAAAACATTAAAGCGACCGCCGCCACTGCTGCCAGCATCAAAAACAGGTGGGCACTCATCATTTCCAAAATGGCAGAGGTACGGGAATCACCTAACGGCTCCGCGACCGCAGCTGCGATCCTATAAATCAGGGCAATAGCAGCAACTTTGAGCAAGGGAAACAAAACAATACCCAGTATTATAATGACTCCAAAAATGCCCAACGCCTGCTTGATCATCACCACATATCCGGCAGCCACTTCAATAGTGTCGGAAAACATTTTACCCACCAAGGGGATGGCATTATCAGTAACAAATTTGGTGGTACGCAGGGCTACCTTATCTAATACTGAGGAATACAAAGCCCGCAGGGTCAATATGCCCACAAATAGGGTCAGGAAAAAGGCCAGTGATAATTGGGCTAGTTGTCCGAAGAATTTGGCCATCTTTTCGACTTTGAGGCCCTCGGAAAGATGATTAACCATGTTCAGAATAGCCGACAGTATAATTAACGGAAATACTATGTTCTTCATAACATTGGCAAAGGCCGTGCAGGCAGTCATTAGAACGGGAAACAAGGTTGCCACTGTATGAACATTGCCCATACCGGCTACCAGTACCAGCATCTGAGGCAACATTCCCATCATAAAGCTCACCATCTGATCCACAGTATTTTGCCCTATGTCCAGCACCAGACGAAAAGAACCGAGAGCTATGGCCGCTAAAGCCATGAAACAGGCCAGTTGGGAAATTCGAGCTACTCCTGAATAAAAAGCACTCTGCAGGTTAACCAATAAAGCCGACAAAACCGATAAGATCAGCAATCTGCCTAGGAGGCTGGAATTCACCACTATTTCCTTAAAAAAGAACTTCACTATATTTTCCATCAGCTCCTGAAAACTGAATTCCCAGTCACCTTTAATAAAATCTTTCAGCCATTCTTTGAGTGGTCTAGTTTGCATGTAGGAACTGATTTCACCATCAATAAGGTTTTTGTACTCCTCCATAACTTCCAGATCAATACTTTCAACGGTCTCCTGCCAGGAGAACGCTGGTTTTTCGGTTGCCTGTACCGGCACGGGCAGCAGCAGCAATATCCCCAGGGCAAGTCCCAACACCAGTCTGTTCATACCGGCTATCCTCCCTCGCCCTTTACCCAGGCAGCAATTCCATCAACGACTCCAAGATAGCCACCAAAATGGGCAAAGCTAACACAGCTATTATTATTTTGGATGCAAACTCCACCTTTTTAGCCACCGCGTGTTCACCCGCGTCTTGACAGATGGATGAGGCAAATTCCCCCAAATAAGCAACCCCCAGTATTTTCAAAAGCGTTCCAAAAAAGAAATAATTAATCTGGGCCCGCTGAGTTAATTCCTCCATAATACTCAGGATGGATGCCATTTTACCCATTAAATAGGTGAAGATGACAATACTGAAAACTATACTTAGTACCACTGCCATAACCGGCTTTTCCTGCCGCAGGATTAACAGCATAATGGTTGTTACTAGGGCTATTCCAACGATCTGAGCAATCTCCACCTTTAATCTCCCCCTGCAGGATTTATTGGTTTTAGCTTAGTACAGTGCTATAAATTGAAAACGGAACGAACCACTATAAAAAGCTGGTTCATAAGTTGCACTACGATAATCAGCACTACTACCACCCCTGCCAGGGTGAGCATTTCTGCTTGCTCCTCTTTTTGAGCCTGCTTTAACACAATTGATAAAACTGATATCAAAATGCCAATACCTGCAATGCGGAAAATAATATCTATATCCATATGAACCCTCCGATAAGGTGATGAATTCCATGGGAAATCTATAGGAGCAGCAGAACTATTACCGTACCCAGAATGAATCCGCCATAACTCCAAATCTTTTGACCGGATTCCACGTCCTGGGCCGCCTGTTCTTCAAGTATTTTTAATTCTTCTTGCAGGAGCCTGAAAAATTTACCCTGCTCGGTGGCATCTGACAGGCCCAATTGAGGAGCCACCGCTTGCAGTATGCCAAGGTCGGCTTTGTTCAGGTCACCTGATTTAATAAGGTTTTGCAGACCTAGCAACCAGGCTTCTGCAGCCGTAGCTCCTTCTTTATTATGTAAATGTAGAGAGGCTACCCTAAATAAAGTATTCACCGGCGGTTTAGCAAAGCGGGCGGTACGTTCTAAAGCCCTGGACAAGGGGGTATGCATGTAGATAATCTCTTTTTCCAAAAACCCCAAAGCCATGCGCAGGTCTTTGAGCTGTGCTGCTCGACGGCTGAAACGCCGGGCACCGTTAAGTCCCCAAACTCCAAAGCCCCCTATTATCAGACAAATACCCAAAGTCTTCAGCCATACCATCACTAATCCCACCTGATAATTTGTTCAACCCGTCCCGGCCGTGGCTGACGGGACAGTATAATCCCCCGTCGGAAGGCACCCTGATCCAATAAGTTTTTTATTAAGGGGCGAGCCCTCAGTTCTTCAACACTGCGGGCATGTATGCTGGTAATAACAGCGATACCGGCGTGCAGGCATTCATTAATGGCTTCCACATCCTCGCGTCTGCCTACCTCATCAGTTACTATGATTTGGGGAGAAAGAGAACGTATGGCCATCATCATTCCTACTGCCTTAGGACAAGCATCCAAAACATCAGTTCTCATCCCTACATTTAGCTGGGGTATCCCCTGAAAACAACCTGCGATTTCCGAGCGCTCATCTACTACCACCACATTATGAGCCGGTACCGAACCGCTTCCATCTGACAGCAGACGCGCCAGGTCACGCAGCATAGTAGTTTTTCCGCAGCGGGGCGGGGAAATAATCAGAGTATTAACCGGTATGCCTTTGGGAGCTACATGGTTTAACAGCCCCAGAGCGCAATTGGTTACCTCTCGTGCTACCCGAAAACATAAACCCGAAAAGTCTTTCATGGTTTTAACTTCCTGATCACCGACTACCACCTGACCAGCCAGTCCCACCCGATGGCCCCCAGGAATAGTGATGAATCCCCGGCGTATCTCCTCTTCAAAAGCATAGAGTGAATTATCACTTATAGAAGCAATGCTGCGGTACAGGTCCTCTTTTGACACCACATAGCCATGTCTAAGGTCGGTTACTAATCGGCTTTGGCCATCAATGCTATAATCCTTATCGCCAATTTTTAATACTATGGGTCTCTGGCATCGCAATCTTATTTCCTCTAAATTGCCCAATAGATGGGTATTGACCCCCAGCAGCAGTTTACGGATGTGGGGTGATAGATAAGCTGTTATGTCATTTCTCAGCACAGCTGTTTGCGGCACAACCATTGATATACCACCACCTTGTTGTATATAAATATGGATAGATACAGTAATTTATGCCAATATCGGTAGGACCACAAAGGCCAGAAAACGCAAGAAGGGACGGTTCTATCTGTCATGTGAATCTATTAGGAGAATTCCCCCGGTCTTAGATATGACAGAACCAACCATCCCTTCTTGCATTCCAAGAGATGTTCTTTTAGGAGGGAGACGGGTTGGAAACCTCGTCTGTTATCTCGTTTTCAATATAGGCGGGATCGTAATCAAATGAACCATCATTAATATAAACCACCTCATTGCAATTAGGGCAAATCACTTCGATAACATCATCATCGTTCAAGATACCGTACTCAAAGTATAGCTCTTCCCCGCAGTGGTGGCATTCTAGTTCAATTAAATCGTCTTCATCATATATACTCTCTTCTAAATCGAACAGATCATCGTCAATGCTCTCCACGTACTCACGGAATTCATCCATTTCCCACTGCAAATCGGTAACGGTTTCCGACAACTCTTCTA
>DLUN01000089.1:0-1092 GCA_003444615.1 Syntrophomonas sp. | reverse complement strand
CCTTCGCTCAGTCCTTGCAGATAACTGACCCTTTCGGTAATGTCGCGCACAACAAAATCCTCCTTTTTGTAAGGAATTAGTTAGTCATAGTATTAACACAAAAAGGAGGAAATACCCTAAAAGATTATTAACTTTTGGCAGGACGTCCCAGACAGGTTTAGACCCGTTCCATGTATTGGGAAGTACGGGTATCCACACGTACCCGGTCCCCGGTATTAACAAACAAAGGCACCTGTATGACTGTCCCAGTTTCCAAGGTAGCATTCTTGGTAGCGCCTGTGGCAGTATCGCCTTTTACACCCGGCTCAGTTTCAATAACTTCCATTTCCACAAAATTAGGGAGTTCCAGGCCAATAATCCTGTTTTGAAAGAGTAACACCTGAATCTCCATGTTTTCCAACAGCCATTTTATGCCGTCACCAATTTGCTCTTTAGTTATGGTGATCTGTTCATAGTTTTCATTATCCATAAAAACATAGCCTTCACCATCATTATAAAGATATTGCATTCCCCGGCGATCCAGATGAGCTTTGGGGACCCTTTCACCGCCCCTAAAGGTTCGCTCTACTGAGCCTCCAGTCTCCAAGTTTTTTAGCTTGGCACGAACAAAAGCAGCTCCTTTACCAGGTTTAACATGCTGAAATTCTACCACCTGATAGGGCTGTCCTTCCAGTTCAATGGTAACTCCAGTCTTAAAATCATTTACCGATATCATGTAAAGTAATCCCTCCATTAAATGACGATTAATTGTTTGGGCGAGTTGGTTATTATTTCACAACCATGATTTTTTACTATTACGCTATCCTCAATTCGAATTCCTCCCCAGCCAGGTATGTATACTCCCGGTTCAACAGTAATTACCATGTTCTCCTGCAAAACCCACTGACTGCGGGATGAAACATTGGGCATTTCATGTATTTCCAAGCCTATTCCATGTCCCGTTCCATGAGCGAAATATTTATCCAGATCATAACGGGCCAACCTTTGGCGAACCTGCCGGTCCAAATCGGCACAGCTAACTCCTGCCCTGACTAGCTCCACTCCATACTGCTGAGCATCCAAAAGTTTATTATACAAATCACGCAGGCGCTG
>DLUN01000010.1:8866-11079 GCA_003444615.1 Syntrophomonas sp. | reverse complement strand
AGGATTTCCCATGGGTTTGTTGGTTAAGCGATAAGTTTTTTGGAATTCAACTTCCTCTTCATTAACATAACCTTCCATAATGTCGCGGGGTATTTCCATATAAACCGGACCCGGTCTGCCGGTAGTAGCTTCTGCAATACCTCTGCCTACATACTCAGGAATACGGTGGGTCTCCTGTACAGATCTAGCATGTTTGGTCATGGATTTATACAAATCGATCTGATTAAAGTCCTGCAGTTCATTGCGATCGGCTTCGATAACTTTAGCTTTACCAGCCATGCACAATACTGGTGAACAGTTACGGTCGGCATTGGCTATACCAGTCACCAGGTTGGTCACACCCGGACCTGCAGTAGCAGTACATACACCAAAGTCGCCAGTAGCCAGAGCCCATCCCTCAGCCATCATGGCTGCAGTCATCTCATGTCTGACCCCAATAAATTTAATACCGTTTTCCTCGCAGGATTCCATCATCGGATAGATGTGTCCTCCAGGGATACCAAAAATGTACTTGACTCCTTCCTTTTTCAGTACCTTCTGAACCAATTCTCCGCCTCTTATCTGCGCCATAGAAATACCTCCCATCTGTTTTTGCTTATACATTAAAACTGTTTTACGGTTCTAATAACCTTCAGGATTTTGCGGTTGCGGGCATTTTGGACTTCTACCCGGTCAAGGCCGGTGTAGTCCTTAAGGCCCTTGCCGGTTTTCACTCCCAGGTTACCTTCAGCAACCAGTTTATCCGGTAATGCCGTCGCGGTTGTATTGCACAGCATGGGTGCCAGGAAAGTTCCGCCTAGTTTAGCCAAATCCCAGCCAATGTGATCGTATAGTTCCAAAGGCCCTTCAAAGGCCAATTTAAGCCCAGCATTATTGGTTATAGCCTTATCCACATCTTCGGGTGTGGCCCATCCCTGTTCAACAATATAATTAGCCTCTCGTGCCAATGCGGTGTTGAGACGATTGACTATGAATCCAATCGTGTACTGTTTTAATACCACTGGAACATGGTCCAGGCTTTCATAAACCTTTTTTACATATTCCAAAGTCTCCTGGGATGTCTCCGGTCCCATTACCACTTCTACCAGAGGAATGATATGAGCTGGGTTATTAAAATGTCCGATTATCAGTCGTCCCGGGTTGGATACTTCCACCACATCATAAATATTCAGGGCCGAAGTAGTGCTGGTAAAGATGGTATCTGGCGAACAGAGTTTGTCGAGTTCAGCAAACACTGATTTTTTTATGTCTGGAACTTCAGGAACTGCCTCAACCACGAATTTAGCTTTTTTGGCTGCATCCTCAAGTTTGTCAGTGTAAACCAGTAAATCATCAACATTCTTGACGCCTTCCGCAGTGATCATGTCTTCAGATTCCAATAACTGGACATTGCCAGCTACTAGTTTCTTAGCCATTTCCAGCTGTTCAGCACTTTTATCATAGAGAGTGGTGGGATACCCATGGGCTGCAAAATCCATAGCTATGGAATGTCCCATTATGCCTGCGCCAATAACCAGTACGTTAACTTTTTCCATGTAATTGGATCCCTCCTTATATTTGCTCTTAGCAGCGAACTGACTACGATTTAGTACAGCAAATAATAAGCTTTTGCGATACCCCCTCCTCTCCAACCTCCGGTTATCAATCCCAACCATTGTTATCAAGCTATGTCGGGCGGTCGTTCAACCGCTAGGTGGTAAAAAAATAATTTTCCTATTCAAACATACTTTCAAATGCCAAAATCATGCTTCCATTGACTGATTACCCTTATATTCTGGAATTTTATAGTTCAAGGGTTCAGGTAAGAACAGAGCTATAATCAAAATACACATAATGGGACCCAGGGTTAGCAGTGAAACTGCATTGGCTACACCGCCGATAGGAAGAGCCAGAAAACCAACCAAAGCCGGAGCAGCAATCTGACCAATACGGCCTACAATGTTATTGCCCCAGGCAGTAGCACTTGCTCTAATTTCTGTCGGGAATAATTCATTGGTAAAGGTAGCACACAGTACAGTAAATGTTCCGATAAAGAACACTGCAATGATTTGAGCTAGAGCTACATGCAGAAAAGCTTCCGCCTGGAAGACCATAGTTACAGCACAAGCACCCATGAAGAAGAAAATATAGGCGGTTTTCTTGCGGCCGATAGCATCAAGGAGTTTACCAACTGCGTAGTAACCGGACAGACCCAGGGTAAAGGCTAAAGCAGT
>DLUN01000010.1:5483-8627 GCA_003444615.1 Syntrophomonas sp. | reverse complement strand
TTCCTGCGCTCTCTGCTTTCCAAAAACGCAGTGGTTTCTGGAAGGTTCTTGGCAAAGAATATGACTAGAATCAGGGGCAGGGCACCGATTATATATAGTCCCTCCCATTCCATATTAAACATGGCTGTAACGGGCAGCAGCAAAGAAGGGAATATAGCCCCAACGGCAGCAGCGCTTTGGAATAAACCTACCGCTCGCCCTCGCATTTCCGGAGCAAATTCCTCGGTCATAAAGATAAAACCAACCGCCCAACAGGTAACTAGAAAGACACGGGCAAGAAACTGACAGACTATAAAGAATTCAACATTAGGCGAGAAGGCCGTAACCAGGCTGAGAAATGAATAAATTATTACTGACCAGAGGAAAATTGGCCTGCGTCCCCATCGGTCAGCCAAACGCACCACGAAGAACGCTAACAGAGTTCCCACAGCAACTGCTGAAACCGTAAAACTGGCAGTTTGATCATTAAGGTTAAAATCACTGGTAATGAACGGGAGTGCCAGGTTAATAACCATAAAATCAAAGCCTTCAAAGAAAGCACCGATCATGACCAAAGGCATCATGCGTTTCTGACGTTCGTTAAGGGTAAACTTCACTTTGGATCCTGAAGCAGCTTCCACTTAAAATTTCACCTCCACGATTTGACCTATTGTTCCATAATAATCCTGTTCATGGACATTATGATCTCCTCGTATAAAAGGGGGTCATTGCTGCACATGAATACTAAATCTTCTTTGTGAAAAACCTAGTTTCTTACGATAATAAGCCTGTTATCAGGAAATGTCTTCAGTTAATCTTTTGCTATTCAGGACGTTCTTTGGAAATCCATCTGGACTCGATGTTCACATACTACCTTCACTAGATACTGAAATGTATTTTGACCCTGCACTCCTCCTTCCCATCAATGAAAGTTCAAAGGATAAAACGAATATGTAAATCACCACTTCCTTCCATTCATAATATTGGTTTTGACACGCGTTTATGAGGGTATTCCCCCTTAAAAATGACTAACTAATATGAGAGATGCAGTTTGTCGGTCGGTCGTACAACCGACTAGTTTTACCATACGCCATTATCGCTGTTTATGCAATATCTTTTTAGCAACACTGTAGTTAAGCAGCTAACTACCTATACCCAACTGCTTAAGTTTTTTCTCAGTAGGTATTCCATCACGGTTCCATTCTCTGATGCGGTAGTAAGTATCCAGCATTTTATCTATTTGCACTACGGCAGCAGGTTGGTCTGGTTCGGATGGTTCTGCAATTAGTCGGGTTGGCAGGCAGTCCTGCTGCCGGTCGAAACCCTCCCGCATATTGAATAGCCTTTCCATATTAAAGACTCTCTCCCCCATTTGCAGAAATTGACCCATGGTCATTTTTACACCGGTCACATCACGAATTACCAGGGGATGAGGCAGCAATCCGCCCAGGTTAATGGGCAGTAAACCCGGCATTAGTTTCCACAACAAATGAGTAGAGGGTATGGACAGTATTATGTTGCCCAGCAAACCAGGTATGACACTTTTTTCACCAAATTTGAACAATGCTGGGGGCAAAGAACCCAACGCAGTAAATAGGCAATAGCCGGAAGTAGATATCGCATCCATAAGGTTTTGCATGAGAACGGTTAAGGCTGCTTTTCCCCTGACCGTCCGGCCGTTGACCTCTATCGGACCCAGAGCTTCAAAATAGACCGGATACCCGCCTCCCAGATGGCATCCGCCCCGGTTGGCTGTGGCATAGCCCAGGCCCTGAGCCTGCGCTAGACGGGGGTCATAAGCGGCCATTTCCAATCCCTTGACCTGTATGGCAATACCTTCGGCGCCATATTTTTGGGCTAACCGGGCTGAACCCTCTCCCAACTCGTCAAAAGGAGCTTCGCGATAAGCGATTTTCTCAATAGCCAGGCTGATCGCTTCCGGCCGAGCAAAATCAATTCCAAAGTTCTTGATTCCGCGCTGAGTCATTTCCATAGCCAAAGACAGCGTAAACCCCAAAGACATAGTATCTATTCCGAGAAGATCACATCGGTAATTCCACTCATTGATCCAATCGATGCTGGTAATACCCAGATTAGCCCCTAGCAAACCCAGGGTTTCATATTCTGGTCCTTTGATTTCCCCGCTATCCCGCATGACCCGGCGTTCACAGCGGATCGGACAGCTTACACAGCCTGAATTACGCGTCAAGTGATGTTCGGTTAGGTATTCGCCAGATATGTTTTCGGCTTCTTCATGTTTAACTTGCTGAGCATTAAAGGTAGGTAAAATGTGATAACGATTAACAATATTCATCCAGAAGGCTGTGCCATAACGAGGCAGGTATTCCCCTGTAGTGGGACTCTTTTGCAGGCCTTTCACCCAATTCTGTACATCTTTGCGGAATGATTTAGGATCGCTGATGGGCAGGGATTTCGTTCCATAGGCAGCTATCGCTTTCAAGTATTTACTGCCCATTACCGCCCCTATACCGCATCTTCCCAGGACCCTTTCGCCAGACACCGCGCAGGCATAACGCACCAGGTGCTCCCCCGCCGGTCCAATAACTAAAGTGCCATAATTTTGATCAAAACGCTGCTGGGTCTCTTCAGTATTCAATCCCCAAAGATCTTCAGCATTACTGATAGTTATCTGCCCGTCCAGTATCATGAGGCAGCAGGGGCGAGGGGATTTTCCCCTTATTATCAGGCCGTCATAGCCGGCTCGGCGAAGCTTGATGCCAAAGGTTCCTCCGCAGTTGGAAGAAGCGATTCCGCCGGTAAGGACATTTTTTGAAGTAGCATTAAAACGGCTGGTACAGGGCGCACCGGTACCAGTCAAAGGTGTGGTGTTTATAATCAGTATATTGTCGGGTGACAGCGGGTCAATTCCAGGGGCCAATTCCTTATATAGTATGTAGGCGGCCAGTCCCTTGCCTCCCAGATACATACGGATTGCTTCTTCACTCAAGGGGTAATCTCGTACCTGTCCGGTAGAAAGGTCAATGTCGGCATAGCGAATCGGTATCATGACGGCACCTCCATGCTGATAACCCCCAGAGGGCAGATTTGAGCACACAGGCCGCAGCCTACGCAGCTTTTTTTATTGGAGAGAACTGCATATACCCGCAGGTCTCCTTTAAAGGAAGGTTGGGAAATTGATAGAGC
>DLUN01000010.1:4898-5205 GCA_003444615.1 Syntrophomonas sp. | reverse complement strand
GTATGCGTATGCCAAGCTCTCCCTTTTCATCAAGAATGGCTTCCTGGGCACAGACTCGACCACATACTCCGCAGTTTATACATCGCAGGTCATTTATATGGTGAGGTTCTTTGCGTTCACCGCTTATAGCATTAACCGGGCACAATAATTTGCAGGCACTGCATCCGTTACACCTGTCGTTAATAATGGAGTAAGCCATCCACTCTCCTCCTAACGCCTTAGATAAGAACAGTTAACAGGCACTGCATCTCTCTTATCATGAATGTAACACCTGGGGATGGCTTAGTAAAATATTATAATTCAATAA
>DLUN01000010.1:0-4684 GCA_003444615.1 Syntrophomonas sp. | reverse complement strand
ATCAGGGGAGAAAGTTTAGGCGCCAACTCCGTGAATGTAAAGGCCCTTTTAAGATCAGCGGCGGCCTGGGCTAGGTGGCTTTTGTCACGAGCATAAATGGTAGCCAGAGCGTCTTTATAATTTACTCTATCGCCTGTTTTTTTGTGAAGTTCTATGCCTACTTCCTTGAAAATAACATCATCTAAGCGTTGCCTGCCTGCTCCCAAACCCATGGCGATTTTCCCAATCGCCAAAGCATCCACGGCACTGATATAGCCTTCTTCTTCACTGACTACACTAAAAACCTCTGTCGCCTGTGGCAATCCATAATCGTGCTGGTCAAGTCGCAGATGCCCCCCCTGGGCTACTACCATCCGCTGGAAAGATTCCAGTCCGGCCCCGTTATGCAAAAGCTTTTCCACCTTTAACACCGCCTCTTCCAGGCTGTCTGCTACCCCGCCCATATGCACCATATGTGCAGCCAAAACTATTGACAATTCCTCCAGGTCTGAGGGTCCCCTGCCCTGTAGAGTATCAAGGGCTTCTTTTACTTCCAGGGCATTTCCCACTGTTTTTCCCAAAGGTTGGTTCATATCACTGAGTACAGCAACCACCCGGCGGCCTGCTCCCTGACCAATGGCCACCATGGAACGAGCCAATTGCTGAGCCTCTTCCAAATTTTTCATAAACGCTCCCCGCCCCACTTTTACATCCAAAACAATGCCCCGGGCACCGGAAGCCAGCTTTTTACTCATAACACTGGAAGCTATTAGCGGAATGCTGTCCACAGTGGCAGTGACATCCCTTATGGCATAAAGTTTTTTATCGGCTGGTACCAGATTCCCCATCTGCGATATGACAGCAGCTTTCACCCAGTTAACCTGTTCAATAACCTCTTCCAGGGACTTTTCCACCTGGAAACCAGGTATGGATTCCAATTTATCAATGGTGCCTCCGGTATGTCCCAGACCGCGCCCTGACATCTTGGCCACCGGGACGCCGGCTGCTGCCGCTAATGGCACAGCCACCAGGGTCGTTTTGTCACCCACACCGCCGGTGCTGTGCTTGTCCACAGGTATGCCATCCAGCCCAGTCAAGTCAATAACATCACCGGAGTTACTCATAGCAATAGCCAGGTTGCGGGTTTCCTCCTCGGTCATACCCTGAAAATATACCGCCATAGCCCAGGCAGAAATCTGATAATCAGGTGCTTCTCCTGACACTATTCCTTGCACTAAGTTCTCAATCTCATCACGGCTTAAGGTTTTTCCATCTCTTTTTTTCTCAATTAGTTCCTGAAAGTTCATTAACCATCACCTCAGTTCCGGCAGAAAACTCTGGCCCGCCAGATTTTTGGTTTCTACTCCTAGATAATCAGCCACGGACTGCCCTACATCGGCAAAAGTATTACGGATACCCAGATCTACCGGCTGAAGTTCCGCACCGTATACCAGCAAAGGTACGTATTCCCGGGTATGATCCGTTCCGGGTATGGTGGGATCACAGCCATGATCAGCGGTAATAATCAGCAGGTCTTTACTGCTCATTTTAGCCATTATTTCCGGCAGTCTGGCATCAAACTGTTCCAGGGCTTGAGCATAGCCCTGAGGATCATTGCGATGTCCGTACAGCATATCGAAATCAACCAGGTTAACAAAAATCAAGCCTCTAAAATCATCCTGCATAGCCGTTAATATTTGGTCTACCCCTTCCTGGTTGCTGGAAGTGGGTATGGAATCAGTAACCCCTCGTCCGGCAAAAATATCATTTATTTTCCCGATGCCTACTACCCTGCATCCCTGGGCAATCAGCTGATCCAGAATATGCTCCGGGGGTTTTAGAGAGTAATCGTGACGATGAGCTGTGCGGACAAAGCTTCCCGGCTCACCCACAAAAGGACGGGCAATTACCCGGCCCACTGCATGTTCTCCCACCAACATCTCCCGAGCTATTTGGCACATCTGGTACAGACTTTCCAGTGGTATTACTTCCTCATGGGCAGCTATCTGAAACACACTATCAGCAGAGGTATAAACTATGGGATAACCGGTTTGCATATGTTCCCGGCCTAACTCTTCTATAATAACCGTACCTGAGGCTACCTTGTTTCCCAGGGTTTTACGGTTTATGCGCCTTTCGAACTCCTCAATGACCTCAGCAGGAAAACCATGGGGATAAGTGGGAAAGGCTTGGTCTAAAACCACGCCCATCATTTCCCAATGACCGGTGGTAGTATCTTTACCAGGTGATTTTTCCTGCATACGACCGTAGGCAGCTTGAGGCCGAGTAACAGGTGGTACTCCGCGAACGGTTAAAATATTGCCCAATCCGAGTTTCTGAAGATTAGGCAGGTTCAAACCTCCCACGGCATCAGCCATATTTCCTAGTGTATTACACCCCTCATCGCAGAATAAATGGCTATCTGGGGCTTCTCCAACTCCCAGACTATCAAGAATTATAAGAATCACTCGTTGATTCATGACTTACCTCCTGATGATTATATTTGCCAACGCTACTCTTCCTCATATTATGCCCGGGGATGATACTGCTTGTATACCTGCCGCAAGCGAGAACGGGTTAAATGAGTGTATATCTGGGTGGTAGATATGTCAGCATGTCCCAGCATTTCCTGCACAGAGCGCAAATCCGCCCCATTATCCAGCAGGTGGGTAGCAAAGGAATGCCTCAGGGAATGCGGGGTAATATCTTTTTTCAGTTCCGCTTCCGCAACATAAGCCTGCAAAATCTTAAAAAAGCCTTGCCGGGTCATAGGCCGGCCATGAGCATTGAGAAATAAAGTCCTTTCTCCAGGATTTTTGACCAGATGGCTGCGGCTGCGGGCTATATAACGTTGGGTCCAGTCAATAGACGCTTGATTAATTGGAATAATGCGTTCTTTGCGCCCTTTGCCAAAACAGCGCAGAAAACCGGCCAAAAAGTTGATATCCTCCATTTGCAGGGATAACAATTCTGATACTCTGACTCCGGTGGCGTACATTATTTCCAGCATAGCTCGATCTCTTAAACCTAATACAGAGCTAACCTTAGGCTGGTTGAGCAGTTTGTCCACTTCCTCAATGGTCAGCACATCAGGTAGTTTCCTTTTTGTTTTAGGGGTTTCCAGATCGATGGTAGGATTATTGTGACAATAACCTTCCAAAACCAGAAATTTATAATAAGTTTTAATACTGGAAAGACGCCGGGCGATAGTAGAATAAGAAATGCCTTCATCTAGCTCATGGGTGAGAAACCTTCTTATGTCCTGCTTGGTAATATCCTCAGGATCTTTGGTTCGATGCTGGCTGATAAGAAACTCATTGAATTTTACAAGGTCACGCTTATATGCAGCACTGGTATTGGCAGCTAAACCTTTTTCATACTTAATATAATCCATAAATGAGTCCAAATAAGCTAGCATGACCATATTTCTCCTGCCGTTTTCCCTAACAGTTTTGACACCAACCTGCCGATTCCCTGCTATTCTCTTTCCTCGTAATAAAAATTCTGCAGCTTGATTACGAATTGGTCCATAATCTGATCATATTGAGAGGATTCTTTTTCATTTTCCACCCGCAGAGGATTGCCCGATGGATGCTCTTCATCAAGCCATCCCCCTATGGCTGGAATGCGATGATAAAGTTGCCCAGTCACCAAAGGGATTGCCGCCGAAAAGACCAGTATGATTAAAACCGCCACTGCCAGACGCAGCAGTTTTTGTTTCCATTGACTAACAATGATAATCATTTTTGCACCCCCTCACAGTATTAGACTTAAAAACCACGGCGATAAATAGGCCTCAACGAAAGCACCTGTCATGAACATCACTAAAAATACGGCCAGTAGCAGACTGTAGTTAACAAGTGTCTTTCCCAAGGATACCCCGCCGGGATTTCGTCCCACCAAATAGGCTGAAAAGTTCACCGCGATAACCGACCATATTATTAAAAATGGGATGTAGACTATATTTTGGGGCAGAATAGACAAGACACTCATGATAATGCCGGCTCCGCCTTTTTGGTGAACCAGAAAGCCTATGGTAAAGCCTAGAGCATAGCCTCGCAAAAACACAACCGCCAATATGAGTGGAACCCCTATTATGGTTAATCCCAAAAACCAGATAGCCAGGACGGTTTTCCCCTGAGTAGCTGCAGCAGCCAAAAATATACTCGCTCCATATATGGGCGCTTCCTGGCCCTCCTGCAGATAATTATCGATCATCTCTCCCAGGTAGTCGCGGACACCACCTTCTAAACCTGCTACCTTTTGAGTACCCATGCCTAAGCCGATGAGAAATACCAGGCTAATAACCAGATACTGCCACCGGTTGTTTCGTATGTGTTGTTTCAACCGTTGTCGTAAACCCATCCCCAGTCTCCTTGCTGAATAGAGGTATTCCTTGCAATCTGAGACGCGCAACCATATCCATGTCCACGGGTCATCTCCTCATGAAATAATATGGTGGCAGCAAACAGTTTATGACAGCAGCAAAAACCCCGGGCTGTTAAAGCCCGGGGAGGGAGTTTGTTGATTTTGGTATTCAGCTGTGAAAATGCTCTCTCTTGCTGGTCGGCTTAAGCAGGAGTATTAGCCGGGCGAGTGACGTACGACGAGCCGTTGCAACATACGGCGAAACTGAGGGCTGCGAAGGGTCGCTCGAAACAGAGTTTTATGCAGCGAGGAATGAGTGCATGGATGCCGAATTGCG
>DLUN01000243.1:1422-3758 GCA_003444615.1 Syntrophomonas sp. | reverse complement strand
CCGCTCTATAATATATGTTCTATATATTCAATGGCTTCCTAGATTTCCTGAGATGATTCATTTTGTAAATACAAAGTTCTGGTAGGTAACGCCAGGCGTAGATTCATATCTTCAACTATGGCCATGATTTTCAAATTCACATCCTGTCTTACCCTTAAGTATTCGTCCCAAACTGTAGTATTGGTGAAGCAATAAATCATAATATCTAGACTACTTTCACCAAAGTGTTCGAAATTAACCATTATGGTTTCAGGATGAATCTCTGGATGTTCACTGAGCATTTTCTTTATCCGATTGACACAGGTTTGCATATCTTCAACACTGGTTGAATAAGTCAGGCCAAGATGGTAAAAAATGCGCCGTTTTCCCATACGGCTAAAGTTAGTTATGGCTTCCTTAGCTAAGGTAGAGTTAGGAACAGTAATAACTGCCTGATCAAATCCGCGTATCAGGGTACTGCGAAATGTTATGGTCTCCACGGTACCTTCTACACTGGAGGTTTTTATCCAGTCACCAATAGTAAAAGGTTTTTCTAGTATAATAACCATCCCGCCAAACATATTTGCTAAAGCGTCTTGGGCAGCTAAAGCTATAGCTAGGCCTCCCAAGCCTAATCCGGCAATAAAACCGTTTATGTCATAATTCCATTCATTGGCTATCATAACTATTACTAAAGCAATAATGATGAAGTGCAGAACTTTAGAGAGGATAGGGATCAATATTTCGTCTACATCAAGTCGTTCTTGGATTTCCCGGGATATTAGTGATTCAGTATTACAGAATCTAAATACAGCCCAGCCTATTATAACAATAACAACCGAACGAAAAATTTTTACTATGGCCGCATCAGCAGCAATACTCAAAGGCAGTAAACGCAGAGCTAAAAATATTCCAACCACTAGAATAAAAAGACGAAGTGGAGATTCTACAGCATCAATAATTCGCGGATAATAGCTCTCTTTATTAGAAGTCCACCTCTTAATCCACTTGAAAATATATTGTACGAGATATTTACGTAACCCGAGGAACAAGAGGACAATCAATAATGCTCCCAATAGGGAGGGCAAATTGTCCTGAAAGAATGACAACCATTTCTCTAGCCATGGGTAGGCCATGTTAACGATTTGATTCATTTGCCATCTGGATCAATGAACGACCCTCTCCACCTCCTTTTACTCTTCATTATGATTATCACCGATGATCCAAATACCTTCGTAGCGGAAACTTCGGGTCCTCTACGAGACTCCTTAGCCGTGTCATCGCGAGGAGCGTAAGCGACGTGGCGATCTATTAACCAAAACCGTAAATAGGCATAGAGTTCGCCACGCGCTCCCGATGTATAGTAGCCAGTAGGTTTGCAATGATACAAAAATGGCTTCTGGGTTAGTCATCGCAATGGTGATTTTCACAACAATTTATGTATAATGCCTTGCTTATTTGGTCAAAATCCTCCAAAACATCCTTTCAGGAGGTTATATGGGCAGAATTGTTTGGTACCTAAAGGGAGGCCTACTAATAAGTACCCTACTGCTCCATTTATCTATTTGGGGTTTATGGCAGACGGGTAATCCCCTCTATTTAATTTCTTTGGCTTGCTGCCTGTGCACTCTGTGGTTTTCAATCCACCACTTGTTACAAATTATTTTACAGCGGAATAATTCTCCTGCCCAGGTTTGTGTGGTAATTATTAACCCAACTAATGAACCCCAACCCGATTATGATCCTCTGTATTCTAAAGTAAAAAACCGCATGTAAGTAAGGGCCGCATGTGCGGCCCTTGACTTTTGTTTATTTCTCTTTTTCTTCTTTTTCTTTTCTGGCCTGTTCAATAATCTTCTCGGCATTTTGAGCAGGTACTTCTTCATAATGAGAGAATTCCATCTTAAATTTTCCGCGGCCCTGGGTAATAGACTTTAGATCAATAGTATAACGAGCCATTTCCGCCAGAGGTACCTGGGCTTTAATCATCTGTTTATTGCCGGCTGGTTCCATACCCAAAACTCTACCCCGTTTTGTGTTAATGTCACCGATAATGTCGCCCATAAACGCATCGGGTACTAAAATTTCCACATTCATTATGGGCTCTAACAGTACCGGTTTAGCGGTTTCCATACCTTTCCTAAAAGCTATACGAGCAGCCATTTTGAAAGCCATTTCTGAGGAGTCCACAGAGTGATATGAACCATCATACAAAGTAGCCTTTATGTTGGTAACTTGATAACCAGCTAGAACGCCATCCTCCATGGCTTCAATTAAACCTTTTTCAACAGCCGGGAAGTAGTTGCGCGGTACTGAACCGCCGAACACATTTTCCTCAAAGGCAAAATCGCCCTCTG
>DLUN01000243.1:460-1252 GCA_003444615.1 Syntrophomonas sp. | reverse complement strand
TCGCCCTCTGTATAAGGTTCAAATTTGATCCAAACGTGACCGTACTGGCCATGTCCTCCAGTTTGTTTCTTATGTTTACCTTCCACTTCAACAGTAGCGCGAATGGTTTCCCGGTATGGTATGCGCATCTCGCGAGTGATCACATCAACTCCGTACTTACGGGTTAACTTTTCAATAATGTTGTCAACATGGGTATCGCCCATAGCTGTTAAAATAGTCTGCTTAGTTTCAGCATTCTTCTCCAGGGTTATGGTAGGATCTTCCTCCAAAATTCTCTGGATAGCACCGCTGAGTTTGTCCTCATCCCCTTTACTCTTGGGCTCAATGGCTATGCTGAGAGTAGGCTTGGGAAAATCAATAGGATCTAATATGACTGGATTAGCTTTCGTGCACAAGGTGTCACCGGTTCCAGTTACGGATAATTTAGCAACTGCTCCAATATCTCCTGCATGGAGCTCAGGCACATTGGCTTGCTCCTTACCGGTCATTATTAATATCTGCGCAATTTTTTCTTCTTTTTCTTTATTGGCGTTGTATACTACTGAGTCTGCTTTAAGATGACCAGTAAACAAACGGAACATATTAAGCCGTCCGATGTAAGGATCGGCAATAGTTTTGAAGACCTGGGCACTCATTGGCTCGTTCTCCATGTTTTTACCGGCGACGAATGGATGGCTATCCGGTGTAGCGCCACAGTCTACTATAAAATCCATAAGCGGAGTTATGGCAATGTTGGCTAAGGCAGAACCACAGAATACGAATACCGCTGTTCCTTTGGAGCAGGCTTCTTTT
>DLUN01000243.1:0-234 GCA_003444615.1 Syntrophomonas sp. | reverse complement strand
CACAAGAGCTTCTCTATATTTGTCCACATCAGCCATCAAATCAGCAGGTATCTCTTGCTCGCTGGCTTTGCCAGTCCCGCCCTCAAAAATATAGGCTTTCATCTTGATTAGATCGACAACACCTTTGAAGCTGTCTTCTGCCCCAATGGGAAGCTGTACCGGCACGATATTATCGGAAAAGGTCCCCTTTATTTGGTCTAGCACCTTGTGAAAATTGGCATTTTCCCGATCCAT
>DLUN01000120.1 GCA_003444615.1 Syntrophomonas sp. | reverse complement strand
ACGGGGCGGGTGACCTCAAGGTCCGTACTAAACTGTGGCGGAATATCCTTTACTATAAACTGAGGAAAACCTTCCTCAGCTATCTCTGTAACCGGGCTAACCACCAGTCCGTAGCCATGAGTATACATTAAGCGCTGGTTAATCCAGGTCTGCGCTTCAGCGGTAAGCTCACTTTGGTCAATTTCACGAGCTGCCAGCATAACCTGGCGATAACGTCCGTCTATGGTATAACGGTCTATATCCACATCATCAAAAACATAATAAGGACGTAACTGCTGTAAATTCTGATAGGTTGTCTTCAGGGGCTGCCAATCCCACAGGCGAATATTATTAATGGTACTCTCGTGTTCAGGATCCGTTATATCCAGTTCATAGTCCACCTTAAACTCTCTTTCTTCAGCTCTATCCAGAGCATAAGCTTGACGAGTAAAAGCAATAGCGTGTTCCAAGTAAGGTTTTTCCTTGTTAAACTCATTAGGCTGTACTATTAACTTCTGCATTAAAGCTGGATAAGCACTTCCCATTATAAGGGCAACTGCCATCCATGCTCCCACTCCAAAAACTACCCAGTTAAGTTTTTGTACAAATATATTGATCAAAATTACGACCGTTACTAGCAAAGATACGATCATTAATATTTTTAGTGCCAGTAACCGGGCATGAACATCGGTATAGGTAGCACCAAATATTAGGCCATTTTGAGAGAATAGCAATTGGTATGTATTCAGCAAATATCCCCAGGACTTGAGGGCAAAAATTAACGCCAGAATTACAGCCAGATGTCCTTTGGCAAAAGTGAATTCTTTCCAATTTCCTATTAAAGCAGCTGAACTGACATTCAATAAATAAATAACTATTAAAACAACAAATAGAAGAACTAATGAAGACATAAGGGTACTGTATACAAACTGATAAAATTTGAGATTGAAAAAGTAAAACCCCAAATCCTTGTTAAATATTGGGTCTGTAGTGCCTACCGCAACTCTATTTACGTACTGCTGCACTACAATCCAGTTATCAGCGGCTACAGAACTAACCAAAAAGGCTCCCAGTAAACTTATTCCCAGGAACAACCAGGTGGCAGTTTTGCCTCTAAGAAAATCTTTCCAGGGATTATGGTGAGGGTTGAGATAGATAATGTCTTGGTCAGGGTCGTTTTCATAAAGGGGATCTTCTTGATTGGATAAATACCGGCGAGCAATAAACAGATTAATAGCAAATATAATGAAAACCAGTAAAAACACCAGACAGTACAGCCCCACTTTATTAAATAGGAAAGTGAGGAAAACATCCTTAAAGTTTACCGACGCAAACCAAAGCCAATCCACGTACAAATTCGACGAAAATGAAAGCAGCCATAGAACTAAAAAGAGTAGAACCAGTTTTACAGTACTGCTTATCGAACCAGTTTGGTGATTATCCATCAAACCCCTCCTCATATACTTCCTTCAGTAATGTATCTTTGCGCAAATCCCGGCATTCACATTGATCTTCCCAAGGCAAGTCCCTCAAAGATGCAAAAAGCAATCGGCCTACCTCCAGGCTCTGATTGTAATAAATATCGGCTAATTCCTGGTGGGTCCACGGAGTCACTATACCTTCGGCATAGTTGACCACCATATATAGACCAGCATAACAAGCCCCTATCTCCCGGGCCAAATATACTTCAGGACATAGACTTTGTCCTATGACATCTCCTGCGCCTATCCTGTATAGATTTACCTCAGCAGGACTTTCGAAATGTCTGCCATCAGTGTTCACATAAATACCTCGATTAAAAACTCGGCCGGCTGTCCATAACTCCTTGGCCTTTTTACTCAAAAACCTGCTCAGTGACGGGCATAAAGCCTGACGCATTACCAGCAAGTAACGATCATCTAAATTCACATCTTTACGCATGGAAACATCAATATAGTCATGAGGAATCACTATATCTCGAGGATCTAGCAAGTGGTTAACAGCCCCTACCCCTCCTTCAGCCAAAATCTTTTTTACTCCGGCTTGGGCTAAAACCCAAAATACTTGTTGAGAAGCTGTCCTCCTGGGTATCCCTCTGCGCCAGCCATGCATCCGGCAGGTCAGAAGTTGTCTGGTCCCCTGTTCACCTTTTATCTCTACCAACTTAAAAGCCGGGCTATCTCCAAAAGGAGTTGTAAATATCATATCCCGTTCTAGCACGTTAACATAATCCAGGCCTAAATCTTCGGGTATTTGTATACTCAGAGTACTTGATCCGCCAATTAAGGCTAAGGGAGCCTGAGGAATTTTCATGTTGTTCCTCCTGTATAGGTTTTAATAATGCGGTATTCAGTATCTCGCAATGCCGGTATCCGTCCAGCTGATTTAATCATTCTTATCATCTCATCTATTTTCATGCGGTAGTTTAATCCCGCCGCCCTTACCACATTTTCCTCAATCATAATACTGCCTAAATCATCAGCTCCGAAGAATTGTGACAACTCACCAATCTGCTTCCCTTGAGTAACCCAAGACCCTTGAATATGATCAAAGTTATCCAAATACAGGCGGCATAATGCTAAAAAGCGCAGGTACTCTAAGGACGACATTTTATCTCCCATTAATTCATTGTTGCCAGGCTGATAAGTCCAAACGATAAAGGCTCGAAAGCCGCCAGTCTCATCTTGTAATTCCCGAATACTATTTAGATGATACAATCTATGTTCCAGGTTTTCTACTGTACCTATCATCATAGTAGCTGTACTTTTAATGCCTTCCAGATGGGCCGCCCTCATAACGTCAAGCCATTCACGGCTTTTTATTTTATTGGGGCTGATCAGACTGCGTACCTCGTCGTGCAGTATCTCCGCCCCGCCTCCCGGTAGAGAGTCCAGTCCGGCTCGGCGCAAGCGCTGCAGGGTTTCCCGCAAAGATAATCCTTCCTGGCGGGCAATAAAGGCTACTTCCGGTGCGGTTAGAGAATGGATGGTGATGTTGTAGCGTGCTTTTATACCCCTGAACATCTCCTCGAAAAAGACCAGCCCTAAATCTTCATTTAATCCTCCTTGTATCATCAGTTGGGTAGCGCCCAACCTTAAAGCTTCTTCGATCTTTTGATAAAGGAGCGATTCATCAATTACATAAGCATCCGGAGCACTTTTATCCCGGTAAAAAGCACAGAAGCGGCATTTACACGAGCAAACATTGGTATAGTTAATATTGCGGTCTATAACAAAAGTAGTCATGCCTTCCGGAAAACGACGATCTCTCACTGTGGTGGCTGCCCGGGACAAATCATATATATCGGCTTTATTAAACAGCAAACGGAATTCTTCAGCAGTCATTCGTCTGCCAGTTGTCACTTCTTCTAGAATATTATGTACTTTATTCAAAGTAAACCTTCCTAATTATAGACTTAAAACATTCAACGGCGGAGTTTGTTCCAGTAATCCCATACTGCTAGCTTGTCGATAATACTCCAATAAACCTTCCTGCTTGGATTTATCAAAATCAAAACGCAGGGTTGTAAAGTATTCTACCAGATACTCGGGCGGAAAATCTTCCCACTGACAGGCTTTACGAGCTACATCACCAATATTTTCTAAACTATAGGCCATCGAATCATCAAAAGCTTCTTTAATTTGTCTAACCTGTTCCATATTATTCTCAGCAAACTCTCTGCGGATAGCCCAAACTGCGAATACCATCGGCAATCCAGTTAAATCCTTCCATTCCCTGCCCAGATCATATACATAGAGGCTGTCAGAGGTTTTATACTTGGCTCGTAGGGCATCATCACCAATGAGTAATGCAGCATCAGCCTCCATCAGCATGGCTCTTAATTCCGGAATAGAGTCAAAGTAATCGGGTACAGCTTCATACTTTCGCGCCATAATAATTCGCAATAAGTTCTGAGAAGTTGCGGAAGTATTAGTTAAGGCAATTTTTTTATTATGCAAATCCTCAATAGGGACCTTTGAAAAAAGATAAATGCTCTTTACCTCACCATCACAACTTATGGAGATATCAGGCATAATAACATAATCACGGAAGTTGTGTGCATATTTAATAGATGGAATAGGCGCCATATCCAGCAGATTGGCCTCTAACATATTGCTTAGGTCTTTAGGATTGCCTTTTATCAAATCTATTTCTAACAAAAACTTCTTCTCAATCAATCCATAGAACAGAGGGAAACAATTTATGAACTGGATGTGTCCTACTCTTGGTCTCATGATGACCCCTCCACTTTAATAAGTCTTTACAATATTGTAAACCGTATCCCGTTCTGTAGGGATATAGCCAGTTTCCTTTATTAGTTTAATCATCTGCTGTTTGCTGATACCTTTACTGGTTTGGGCTCCCGCAGCATGCATGATGCGTTCCTCAACAATAGTTCCATCCATGTCATCAGCACCAAAATGCAAGGCAACTTGAGCTATGGGTATTCCCTGCATTATCCAAAAGGCTTTGATATGATCTATGTTGTCCAGCATTAACCTGGAGATGGCAATGGTTTTAAGATCATCTATGGATCCTGTTCGCGGTATATCAGATAATTGGGTGTTTTCTGGTAAGAATGGCAAAGGAATAAAGGATTGAAAACCAGGAGCTTCATCCTGAAGGTCCCGTAGCTTAATCATATGATCAATTCGATCTTCTATTTTTTCTATATGACCATATAACATGGTACAGTTGGAGGGCATTCCTAACTGATGGGCAATGCGGTGTACCTCCAGCCACTGGTCACTAGTGGCTTTTTTAGGGCATAAAACACTGCGGATCTCATCACTTAAAATTTCAGCTCCACCACCAGGAATAGAACCCAAACCGGCGGCTTGAAATTCCCTTAACACTTCTTCCACCGGTAAGCCGCTTATTTGTGCAAAGTAAACAATCTCTACACCCTGTCTCTTATACACATCT
>DLUN01000167.1:11886-13258 GCA_003444615.1 Syntrophomonas sp. | reverse complement strand
GGACATTGCGGAACTCCGTTAAAGTCAATACATAATTAAAAGGGGTAATGAAGTGATAGTTAATATTTGGTGCGATGGCAGTATTCGCCGAACTAAATTACCAAATACGAAAAAATGTCCCCGGGCAGCATTCGCAGCTTTTTGCGCCGATACGGGACATTATTGGTACGATCAGATATACGCTAATAAATCCAGCGACGCAGAACTGAGCGCCGTCATGGTTGGCCTGCTTTGGGCATCGCAGCAAGGATTTAATAGAATAATCATACACACAGATGATCAGACCATTCCGGGCAACTTATATGGCCCAAACCAGGGCAATTCTTTAGGGGATTTAAGGGTTCTTATAGAGTCTTGCGCAGCAGAAGTAGAAATAATTTATATTCCCCGCAGCCAAAATGGCCAAGCCCATCGACTATGCAACTTGGCTTATAAAGAATATCTTAAAGACCATAGATTTCCAAGGAAAATAAAAAGCAAATGGTCATACCGGTCCTTGAATGCGCTAAAGGAAGCCCAATCGCAAGGATATATCAAAGAAGTTAAATTAATAAGCAAAGAAGGTGGACTATTTTATCGCCAGCATCTGGCCTAATTTAAGGAGAGCATTAATACAAGCCCTGACAATTTTGTTGCCAGGCGAGAAGCTTGAATTATTCCAGGGAACCATCAGATAACGAGTTGCAAACCCCGAGCTGTAATGACTTAAAAGAAGCAGCAACTCGTATCCTCAAGGCCGAGAGCCATTTAAAAAGACCGGACAAGCCACTGGTTGTTTTCAGATGATTCATGGCGGAACTTAGACAGTGTTTGAATATTACTTAAAACGCGAAAACATGCTCAATGCAGGGGTGGATATTAACCATTATCGCCCGGTAACCTTTCACCCAACTAGTGGAAAACAACAAATACTTTCGGGAGATTAATATGCAGAAGTGCCAAGGGAATGGTGAGCAAGGCATTTAGCGGCAGCCAATTGTGAACAAGAATAGTCGGAGGTTAGTATATGAAAATATTTGCTACGTCAGGCATTTTAGAGTAATAATTAATATCAGCGTCTATCAAATATTCTTAAAGATGGTGATTATACTGAGTAAGACAGCGTTACCTGTTAGGGCAGCGGAAATGCCGCCTTTTATCGTTATGGATGTATTGGAAAGAGCGCAGGAAATGGAAGCCAGGGGAAAGAGTATAATCCATATGGAAATTGGCGAACCCGATTTTGACACTCCCCTGCCGGTAAAGGAAGCCGCCATCCGAGCCATTACAGCAGGCGATACCCACTACACCTCCAGCCCTGGTAAAATAGAGCTGCGGGAAGCGATCGCAGCTCATTATAAAAGCAAATACAATGTAGAGGCTGTCTCTTATA
>DLUN01000167.1:1194-11823 GCA_003444615.1 Syntrophomonas sp. | reverse complement strand
GCGAACCCGATTTTGACCCCCCCCTGCCGGTAAAGGAAGCCGCCATCCGAGCCATTACAGCAGGCGATACCCACTACACCTCCAGCCCTGGTAAAATAGAGCTGCGGGAAGCGATCGCAGCTCATTATAAAAGCAAATACAATGTAGAGGTGTCACCTGATCGAATTCTGGTCACAGCGGGTACCTCCCCTGGAATGTTGCTGGTTTTTTCAGCGCTAATGGAACAGGGCGAGGAAATTATTCTGCCTGATCCGTATTACGCCTGCTATCCTAATTTCATACGATACCTGGGCGGGCAGCCGGTTTTTGTACCCGTTTGGGAGGAAGACGGATTCAAATATCGCCCAGAAGAAATTAAGAAATCGATTAGTGGCCGCACCAGGGGAGTAATAGTAAATTCACCGGCCAATCCCACCGGTACGGTTTTTTCAGGCCAGGAATTGGCAGCCATGGCCGAAATAGGCCCAACAATAATAGCGGATGAAATTTATCATGGTCTCGTCTATGAGGGTGAAGAACACTCTATTCTGGAGTTTACTGACCAAGCGTTCGTTATCAATGGCTTTTCCAAACTTTATGCTATGACCGGCTGGCGTTTAGGCTGGGTTATTGCTCCCCCTGAATATACCTGCCCCATACAGAGGATGCAGCAGAATTTATTTATATGTGCACCCTCATTTGCGCAAACTGCGGCTATCTCAGCCCTTACCCAGTGCGACAGGTATATTGAAGATATGGTACAGGCTTATGACGAAAGGCGGAGATATCTTCTTAGGAGACTTAACGAAATGGGGATCGCCACCAGGGTTGCACCCACCGGAGCATTTTATGCTCTGGCCAATGTAAAAAAGTATACCAACGATTCCTATGCCTTTGCTTTTGAAATACTTGAAAAAGCTGGCGTAGCTGTTACCCCCGGCATTGATTTCGGACCGAAGTGCGAAGGGTACCTGCGGTTTTCTTATGCAAATTCATTGGAAAATATTAAAGAGGGAATGGACCGGATCGAGAAATTCCTGGCTCAATTACCTAAGTAAAATCAATTGCAAATCCTAATATATACAATTGTGCGGTAAGACAACATGTCAGAAGGAATAAAGTAGTTATATAGAAATATGCTATTGAATACAAAAACCCGCTAAGGCAGCAAACATGCTGACCTTAGCGGGCTAGTATTTATGCAGATGGAGGATTCTGATTCACCCATAAGAAGGGATTAAATTCAAGGGACCTGAGGCTGAACATTATTGGTATAATCGGATATATGCTATATATCCAGCGAAGCAGAGCCGAGTGCTGTTACTGGAACATGAGGCTGGAGTAAGCTTGTATTCTGAGGGGGACCGGAGGAAATGAGCATTAAACAGCGGGTAGAGTCATTAATAGAGGCCATTGAGTCAGATAAATCTGAAGAAAAGATCAAGGTTAGAAAAAAGCTTATGATAAAGAATTTGCTGGAGAGCAGTCTTAAATATGTTCATATCGTTGTTATACAGGGAGTAGAAATGCAGCTCGATGATGGAGCTGGTAACCGGCAACGGCTGCAAGAGCTTGCCTCCATTGATGAGAATCGTTCCCGCACCCATGATAGCTTAATCAGCGTGCTAAATGCCGTAAATAGAATGTGTGCCCAATATGAACTAGCTCCCATTTACCAAGGAAAAGACAACCGAAGGGACATAGGGGATTTTGCCTTGGAGATAATGGAGGAATATTTTAGGGAAAGACTGTAGTCTACACCAAAGGTGACCATAGTTGAGGATGAAATCAAGGAAAAGCGAGAGTTACCCCTCGTTTTTGACATATAAAGGGAGCGGCAGGAGTTTTCCTGCCGCCCTGTTCTGCTAAATTCATTACTTAATTAGACTATGCTTATCCCCGAGCTTGGAGAGCCTTTTTGTCGGGTTTGCCCACAGTGGTTCTGGGCAGGGCATCCATAAATTCTACCTGGGTGGGTACTTTGTAGGGAGCCAGGCTTTCCCGGCAGTGGGCAATGACTTCTTCGGCGGTTAGGGTCTCGCCTGATTTTGTAACTACAAAGGCTTTTACGGTTTCACCGCGTTTGGGATCAGGAACTCCTATTACACAGGCTTCAACAATTTTGGGATGGGCAAACAAGACTTCTTCCACATCGCGAGGATATACATTGAAGCCGCTGCAGATAATGATGTCTTTTTTACGGTCAACGATGAAAACGAAGCCTTCTTCATCAATGTACCCGATGTCACCTGTGTAGAGCCATTCGCCTCGGATGGCTTTCTCAGTTTCTTCGGGGTTCTGCCAGTATTCTTTTATAACCTGGGGACCGCGGCATACTATTTCGCCAAATTCGCCCCGAGGCATTACCTCGGTGCCGGTGTCCACATCTACGATGACTATGTCAGTATCAGGCCATACCAGACCGACGCTGCCGTATTTGCGAACGTTGAAGGCATTGGCGGTAATAATGTTCAAGGTTTCTGACAGACCGTAACCTTCGATGATATAGCCGCCGGTGAGCTGTTCAAATTCTTTCAGGGTTTCTACTGCCAGGGCAGCCGAACCGCAGAACATGCCTTTCAGCGAGCTGATATCAGCCTTGGCTATATCGGGATGATTAATAAGACCTATAATCATGGCTGGAACCGCAGCAAAGATGGTCGGTTTGTTTTTCTGAATGAACGTCAGCAGGTTGTCGGCATTGGGTACAGGCACCAGTACCATGCTGCCGCCGGTATAAAGGTTAACACCGATATTGAAGTTGTAGCCATAAACATGGTTTAAGGGGATAGCGGCCAGGGTACGGTAATCTTCTTTGGAAACGATGGTAAAACCTCTGGCACTGATAGTGGAAGTGCGAATAGCCTGGGTCATTACCATGTAATTGGTCAGGACGCATCCTTTGGGTACCCCAGTAGTACCGCCGGTATATTGTAGCCGGCAGATATCATCGCCGGTAACTTCAATATCCGGCTCTGCATTGCTGGCCTTGGCTATTAGTTCGTTCAAGTCATAGATTCCTTCGCCGGATTCTACTTCAACGGGTCCGCTGGGAACCTGGAAGTAGATGACCCTTTTGACCGAGGAGTTAGGATCTTTTAATAATTCGATGGCTTTGGAAGCAAACATGGCCATGACGATGACGGTTTCCGTGCCGCTGTCAGCGAATTGATGAGCCAATTCCGGTACAGTGTAAAGAGGGTTGGCAGGTACCTCGATCATGCCGGTTTTGAATAATGCCTGCACAGCCATAACATATTGAGGGACGTTGGGAGCCATAACAGCCACCCGGTCACCTTTTTTAACCCCCAGATCCAGCAGGGCGTTGGCGATACGGCGGCTCATGTCGTTGCATATTCCGTAGGTCAAAACCAGATCGCCCATTAATAAATAAGGCCGGTCAGGGTATTCCTCCGCCCACTTGTTGAACCACCATCTGGGTGGTTCAGACGGGTAATCATAGTGGATAGGGTTTTCTTTGTCCAAACGTGATTCCCAGGTATGCCGCCATTTTTCTGCATCCGCTTCAAATTCTTTCAAATAATCTTCCATTTAAGTAACCCCCTTTAAATTAATAACTGTTTTGATGCAGATTTACGCAGATATTCGCTGATTCCATATGACTTTTTTGTTTAGTCTATCTGCGGTATCTTAATAAATCCCCCTTAGGGAACTGCTTATGTTCCCTGAGGTCACTATTGAGGCTGCAGTGCTAATATGCGTTTGAGATCGCTTCGTCGCTTCGCTCCCGCAACATTAATAGCGACTGAATGGAGCATCAGGAGTGCCGGAACGGCCGATGACACTGAGATAACTATTTTCACCACATAAGGCTCCATTCTCACAGCAAAGACAGGTTTACTTAAATCTGGCCAAGTTTTTGGCCAAAATTTCCTCAGCCTCTTGTACCATCCGGTCCAGCAGTTCCTGACAGGTCACTACATCGTGGATTAAACCGACGGTCTGTCCTACCATAAAAGCAGCGTAATTTACATCACCGGTCTTATAGGCTTCCTTCATCCTTTGCCCGGAAATAAATGGAGCTAATTCGCTCAACCCGCCTCCTTGACTTTCAATCTCCAGGATTTTGGCTACGGTATCATTCTTCAGGGCGCGTCCCTGCAAATTTATGCTTTTGTTGATGAGAGTAGTATCCTGTTCCTGGCGGTTGATCAGCTCCTGATGAAAGTTCTCATGTATTTCACATTCCTTGGTAGCTATGAACCGGGTGGCCATCAGCACTCCTTCCGCTCCCAGAGTCAGTGCTGCCGCTAGTCCGCGGCCATCGGCAATACCACCGGTGGTTATGACCGGGATAGAGACCGATTCTGCCATTCTAGGGGTAAGGACCATAGTGGTTACATCATCATTCAAGGGATGCCCGCCTTCTTCGATGCCAGCGGCAATTACCGCATCATAGCCAAACTTTTCAATATTACGGGCGTGCCTTACCGCTCCAACTTTGTGCATGATCTTGACTCCGGCGGCATGTACCATATCCATATACTTGGTGGCAGGTTTTCCGGAAACCTCGATAGCGGTAACTTTCTCCTCGCAGCAGACCCGGAAATAATCATCATAGGTTTCCTCGGTAATTCTGAAAGAGGGCAGCAGGGTGATATTGACCCCAATGGGCTTGTCGGTCAGTTTCCTGGTCTCCTGGATAGCCGCCCGCAGCTCTTCGCCGGTGTCGTAATTAGCTGCGGTTATATTGCCTAAACCGCCAGCATTGGATATAGCTGCACACAGGGCAGGTGTGGAAAGCCACAACATTCCTCCGCAGATAATGGGATATTTAATTCCAAACAATTCAGTGATCCTGGTCTTCATTTAGTTCCTCCTTTGCTTGCTGGGTCGCTGTTAACGGTTTTTGAATACCGGGGGGCGTTTCTCGATAAAGGCCTGTAAAGCTTCCTTTTGGTCTTCAGTTCCACAGCAGTAGGTAGCCTGGGCTTGTTCGAAAAATAGTCCGGCAGCTACACTGCTTTCGTTAGCCAGGTTGATGCCTAATTTGGCGAACCGTAATCCGGCGGGAGGGAAGTTGCACATATTTTTAGCAATTTTGAAAGCATAATCACGAACTTCTTCCGGTTTAACCACCACTTCCACCAGACCGATGCGCAGAGCTTCCTCAGCCTTGATTTGTTCACAGTTCATTATCATACGCTTGGCCTGACCGACACCCACTAGTTGGGTTAAGCGGGTGGTACCGCCATGATCCGGGGATAAGCCAAACCGTACCTCCTGAATGGCAAACTCACTGTCTTCAGCGGCGATGCGGATATCGCAGGCTAATATTAATTCCGTGGCGATGCCGAAACATAATCCATTTACGGCGGCTATCACGGGAATCCCTATTTCCTGCCAGAAAGAGTAGATGCGCTGGTTGCGAAACAGCTTCTCCATTACCAGCTGAGAGTTCAAGATTCCCAGACTGGAAAAGTGGATGCCGGCTGAAAAATGCTTGCCCTTGGTCTGGATAATCACGGCTCTTAAGGAAGTATCCTGGGCGATTTCTTCTTGGATGCGGCCGATATCATCGATCAGCTCCCAGGTAAAAAAGTTGTAACCTTTGGGATCGGTCAGGCTGATAATACCGATGTTATCAACCACTTCGTAAGTGATGTTGGACGAGAATGCCATAGTAGTCTCCCCTTTCTACTCATTGAATAACCAGAGTTAAATCTGACAACGGATAGGCCCGGCAGGAATGAATATAACCCAGTAAACGATCGGACTGGCGTACCAAAGCACTGTTGGGTTGGAATACCTTCCCGGCAGTCATCTTGACCCGGCAGAGGCTGCATTCCCCGGTGCGGCAGGCATTAGGAACAGCTAGTCCAGCTTTCTCCAGTGCCGTTAGGACGGGTTCGCCTACCCGGGTATTGATAGTAACTATCTCTCCGCTGGAACGCTGTACGGTAAGGGTGACCGGGTTATCCGCAGATATGTCCTTAGGCCAGGCGGGATCGTTCAAGACATCGCCAGGGGATATAAAAGCTTCCCGGCGGATGGCCCGGCGTCTTACTCCCAGGGATTCCAACTGGCTGGTACAGAACTCCTGCATGGCTGAGGGCCCACATATATAGAAAGTTGTTCCCGCCATATCATTAACCAATTCCTTAATAAGACTGGCATCGATAAGACCCCTGCGACCCTGATCGCCGCTGTCTGGTTCGGAAAGGACCAATTCAAACTTGAAATTAGTATGCAGTTCAGCACGGCGCCTCAGTTCAGGCAGGAACAGGGCGTCTTTAACAGAGCGGCAGCCGTAGAGCAAGAGTATATCCAGATCAAGGTTTTGATCAGTAAAGGTGCGGATCATACTCATAAAGGGAGTGATTCCCGTGCCACCGGCCAGAAATACCAGCTTTTGGCCATGAAACAAAGGATTGTAATAGAAATTTCCTAATGGCCCGCTGGTGGTGAGGGTATCTCCCACCTTCACCTCATCCAAAAGGTAGTTGGAAACAAAACCATCCTTTACCCGCCCGACGGTTAGATCATAATAAGCGGTTTGGGTAGGTGAGGAGGATATGCTGTAGGGACGGCTGGTTCGAACCCCATCGATATCCATGGTCAGGCTCAAGTACTGACCAGGCAGGAACGAGGGCAGAGCTCGTCCGTTAGCCGTTAAGCGCAGGGTTTTGGCATGGGCATTTTCAGTAATGATTTCCGAAACGGTCAATTCCAACTGCCGGGGATGGAGCCGGTCGATTATGGCCGCTTTCAGGCCCCGATCATGGCGATAATCCCGGCCATACTTCTGGCAGATTTCCATTTCTTTTTTTATTTCCTGGTAGCCTTTTAAGGCAGGTCTTATATCTTGGCGTACACTCATTATTTTCCCTCCCCTAGCTGCTGTAAATAGCGTTTAATAGCTCTGGCGGCAGAACCACCGGACATCAAGGAAGGCTGAAATCCGCCCGGTCCTGCCCAGGCTCCGGCTAGTGCCAGACCTTGAATGGGTGCGGTGGGGGAGACGAAGAAGTTGGAGTTTTTGGCAAACTGATCAAAGCCGTAAATAGCTCCTCCTGGAGTGTTCAGATAACGCATGTGGGTTAAGGGAGTAGCCACTTCAATTTCTTCGATATGATCGCGAAAGCCGGGAAAAACTTGTTCAACCCGGTTTAGAACTCCACCGGCGGCCTTGAATTTGGCCTGGTGATATTCTGATGGAGGCAAAGTGAGCCAGGGCTGGGCATATTTTAAGTTAACAATAGAGACTTGGGATGTACCCGGTGGTGATGCCTGGGGATCATCCAGGTTATAGCAGGATAAGAGCAGGTAATCATCGTTGGTATCCAGCCGGCTCATGGAGGCGAACTGCTTGTCCGTATCGGGATCGCTGATAATAAAATTGGTGGTATCGGTTATACCCACCTCATGAGGTTCACAGTCCAGCCCTACATACAAGGTGAGCGAGGAAGGCCCCACCGTTTGGCCGCCCAGGATCTTGAACTGTTCTTCAGGAACATGTTCTTCTCCTACCAATTCCACATAGGTGTCAATACTGGAGGCGTTGGAAACCACCGCATTGGCAGTAATCACATCACCATGCTCGGTTTCCACTCCCACCACCCGACCATCGTCAACCAGAATTCTTTTGGCTCCACAGTTAAAGCAAGCCTGACCACCGTTAGCTAAAATATATTCCAAAAGTGCATTGGACATAGCCTGAGAACCATGGCGGATATATCCTGGTTTCCACTGTAAGTAGGCAAAATACAAGGTGGCATAATCTATAAAGGGCAATTGGGATAGCGGAACCCCTGAATAACCCCAATAGATTCCCAGAGCCACCTTGATCAGCGGGTTTTGAAAAAACTCATTCATAACCTGTTCGGTGGGCTGCAGTGTGTATTGGGTCATCAGCGTGTATTTCTCGGCACTGGCTTCCGGATCACGCTGGTAAAACACCGCCGCATATTCCATAAAAGTGCGATAGACTAGATCAATGAAACCTTCAATGCCTTCTTTTTCATCGGGGAATTGTGCTACTAAGGCTTGGGTAGTGCCCTCGCGGTTAGCGGGGAGAGTAATATCCAGTTGCCCGGGCACCACTAGACGATAGAGATTTTTCATGTCCAAAAATTCACAACGGTCCGGTATCCCGAATTGACTTAAGAAACTGCGCAAAGGCCCCGGGTTGTCAGCTTGGCCGTATCCGCTTAGTTGATGCAAGGCTACCTCAAATTCAAAGCGTCCCCGGCAAAAGGAAGTGGCACAGCCGCCTGGAACATTATGACGCTCTAAAATCAGGGTTTTGAGCCCGGCTTTGGCCAGGCTGGCAGCAGCAGTGAGACCACCATTGCCTGCCCCGATGACCACTACATCAAAATCGGTCATGCAAGTCACTCCTGTCATATTGATAGATTTAGTTTGGTTGATTCGGCTTTGCATTATTAAGAAGCAATTTGTGTGCCACCCCGGGCCAAATTCAAAAAACCATTATAAACGCCTATATCCCAACATTAAGAAAACATGAGGGGTATCCACCCATGGACAACTCTGTCCGAAAAGGCGCATTTTTGACCAAATAATGGACAGATTTGTCGAACAAGGTTGTAATTTGGAACCGCAAATGATAAGTTGGAAACAGTTAAAGCCAATTAAATTGGGAGTGGAAATTATGAACGATACCATTCTGGAAGGGCTGAGTTTTTCTAATTTCATCCGCAATGGGCCCATAATTATGTTCATCTATAACCGGCATTTTCAATACGTGTGGACCAACACCGCTTTTCAAGAATATACCGGGTACAGCAACGAAGATGCCCTGCAGATGAAGTTTTGGGAAGTAATTCACCCGGATCACCAGGGATTGGTTCGAACCAATGCCCTAGCCCGGCAGCGGGGAGAAAAAGTGCCCAACAGTTATGAATTGAAAATACTAACCAAAAATGGTGAAGAAAAATGGGTGGATGTATTCCTGTTTGAAGAATGGATGGGGGATCAACCCTATGTTATGCTAGGTGCTTATGGCATTACTGAGCGAATACATGCCCAAACCCAACTGCAAAAAGCATATGATCACCTGGACCAATTGGTACAGGAACGCACCAAAGAATTAACCATTTCCAACCAGGCCTTGATGCTGAAAGAAAAACTGCTCATGGATATTATCAGCAATATGTCCGATGGGGTAATTATCATTTCCCGCCAGGGAGAAATTGAATTTATAAATCAGACCCTTAAAATCATGCTGGGGAGGACCTCAGTCGATATACGGGAACAGTTAAGTTATGAAAAACTGGTAGCTGACAACAAAAACCTGGAAAAGATGCTGACCAAAAAGCAGGCTTTTCGAGATGAGGAAATTGTCTTAACTATTGAAGGAAGAGAAATGCAGTTTCTGGCTACTGGAACTCCTATTGAGGATCCCGACGGGACCACCCACAAGGGGATTTTAATGCTGAAACCTCTGGCCGAAGTACATCGATTGGTAAATCGCTACAGCATTTCCCCGGCCCGTTTTTGTTTTGATGATATATTAACCCGCAGCGAGATTATGAGGGATACTATAGAACTGGCTAAAGCAGCCAGCCAGAACAAGAGCACTATTCTAATTCAGGGGGAAAGCGGCACCGGCAAAGAAATGTTTGCCCAGTCCATACACAATCAGAGCCGCTACGCAGATGGTCCCTTTATAGCCGTGAACTGCGGAGCCATTCCCCGGGAACTGGTAGGCAGTGAACTGTTTGGCTATGTGGAAGGTGCTTTTACCGGGGCTCGCAAAGGAGGAAGTCCCGGTAAATTCGAGCTGGCTCAGGGAGGAACCCTGTTTCTGGATGAGATCGGGGATATGCCTTTGGAGCAGCAGGCTGCATTGTTAAGAGTATTACAGGAAAAGCAGGTATGCCGCCTGGGTAGTTCTAAAGCTATTCCTATCGATGTCCGGGTTATTTGTGCTACCAACCGGGATCTGTACAGTGAAGTTCAAAAAGGAACCATCCGCAAGGATTTATATTTCCGGCTTAATGTCATAAGCTTGAGGATTCCCCCGCTGCGGGAACGGCCGGAAGATATTGATTTGCTCCTTAAGCATTTCTTGGTCCAGGGTGATCCCCAATGGCTGGAGCATATCCATGCCATTGACCCGGTGGTCTGGGATTTGTTAAAGCGCTATTCCTGGCCGGGCAATGTGCGGGAACTGCAAAACTTTGCGGAAAGAATCCAGTTTGCAGTAAATGACTATGTAATCAGACCAGAAGATCTGCCCTTGGAAATCCAGACTCTATATTATGATAGAGAGACGGACAGATCTATAACGCCCCTGCCCTTGAAACAGCTAAACATAAAACAGCAGCTGGCTGAGGTAGAAGCCAATCAGATTAAAGCACTGCTGATACAATATAATGGGAATGTAAGCCGGGTTGCCGAGGCATTAGGAGTATCGCGCCGTACCGTAGACCGCCGCATTAAAAAATATGGTTTGAAATAGCTGTATCAGTATGTGTGAGAAGGAGGAACCAACATGAAATATGAGCAGGTAAAGTATGAAATAGAAGATAGGATATTAACCTTAACCCTCAACCGCCCGGAACGCATGAATACCTATACTGAGGTAATGCGTGCAGAGTTGGTTGATGCCATGGGACGTGCCGAGGCCGACGACAATGTGAGGGTGATAATTGTTACCGGGGCGGG
>DLUN01000167.1:0-907 GCA_003444615.1 Syntrophomonas sp. | reverse complement strand
CAGGATGAGCACCGGGACGGCGGGGGTATATTGGCTTTGCGCATGTACCGCTGCACCAAGCCTATTATTGCTGCTATAAATGGTGCAGCAGTGGGGTGGGATTAACCATGACCTTGCCCATGGATATACGCATAGCTGCCCATACAGCTAAGATGGGAATTGTCTTTGTCCGCAGGGGAATAGTGGTGGATGCTTGCAGTTCGTGGTTTTTGCCCCGGGTGGTGGGCATCAGCAAGGCGCTGGATTGGGCTATGACCGGAAGAGTTTTCTCAGCCCAGGAAGCTTTCGAAAGTGGCTTGGTGAGTCAACTGGTGGAGCCTGATCAGGTTATTCCGGCTGCTCAGGCCATTGCCTTAGAGATTGCCCGATTTTCTGCCCCAGTTTCGGTAGCCCTGATACGGCAGATGATGTGGAGCATGCTGGGAGCATCTCATCCCATGGAAGCCCACCGCATTGAGTCCCAGGGATTTCACTACCTGGGACAGAGGCCCGATGCGGATGAAGGAATTAATGCCTTTCTGGAAAAAAGAGAGCCGCACTTTACTATGAGTCCCTCTAACCACATGCCGGATTTTTACCCCTGGGCGAAAGAGCCGCCCTTTAAGGGCTAAACGGTGCAAGAGGACGTACCTCTTATGATGATTGGTAAGTCTTCCAAGAAAACGGGACGATGTAGGCATCGTCCCCCAGACTGTCGATAAAGGTAATAAAAGAGATCGCCACGTCGATGCGCTCCTCGCAACCATAATAGTGAGCGATAGAGAACATCGGTAGTGCCGGAACGGCCGATGGCAGAACCAAAAGCCCATCATATGTGTCATTGCGAGGCACGAAGTGCCGTGGCAATCGTTTGACCAGCATGTTTACTGAGCCGATGGGCTGAAAGAAGCCCTATCACCTAACCCTG
>DLUN01000099.1:8050-20951 GCA_003444615.1 Syntrophomonas sp. | reverse complement strand
CTAGACCAGACCTGGGGGTGAAGAAAAATGGATAGAGGTTATGAAGTAGTAATAGGTCTGGAGGTACATGTAGAATTAAAAACAGCTACCAAGATATTTTGCTCTTGTTCCACGGCTTTTGGAGCCGAGCCCAATACCCAGGTATGCCCGGTTTGCTCCGGATTTCCAGGTGCGTTGCCGGTTCTAAATCGCCAGGCAGTGGAATACGCTATAAGAACGGGATTAGCTTTGAATTGTGAGATTGCGGAAACTTGTAAGTTCGACCGCAAGAATTATTTTTATCCGGATCTGCCCAGAGCCTATCAAATCTCACAATATGATCAGCCCATCTGTAAGCAGGGATATCTGGACATAGACGTGGACGATGTACAAAAGCGAATTGGCATCACCCGGGCTCATTTAGAAGAAGATGCCGGTAAACTTATTCATCAAGGATCCATTACCACCACTACCTACTCACTGGTGAATCTTAACCGCAGCGGGGTTCCGTTGATGGAAATAGTGTCCGAACCAGATATGCGCAGTGGAGCTGAAGCCAGAGCCTATCTGGAAAAACTGCGTTCAATGATGCTGTTTGCCGGGGTATCCGATTGCAAGATGGAAGAAGGTTCACTGCGCTGTGATGCTAATGTATCAGTGCGGCCCAGAGGAGAGACCAAGCTGGGTACCAGAGTGGAAATCAAAAACCTGAATTCTTTTCGTTCCCTGGAAAGGGCTATTGAATATGAAGCCCAGCGGCAGATAGAAGCTCTGGAAGATGGAGAAACAATAGTACAGGAAACCCGTACCTGGGATGAGGAAAAACAAGTCACCCGTTCCATGCGCTCCAAGGAAGAAGCTGAGGATTATCGCTATTTCCCCGATCCGGATTTGCCGCCGGTACGCATTGAGCGTGAATGGGTAAACAGAGTCAGAGCGTCTATGCCGGAAATGCCTGATCAAGCCCAACAGAGACTGGTGGGAGAACACGGATTATCTGCCTACGATGCGGGATTGCTTACCTCAACCCCGGAGACATTAAAGTTTTTTGATGAAGCAGTAGCATCCTACCCTGATGCCAAGGTTGTTTCCAACTGGATGATGGGGGAATTAAGCCGTCTCTTGAATCAGAACAACATGGAACTGAAAGATGCCAAGATACAGCCCCAGCATTTAACCCGTATGCTCCAATTGATGGACAAAGGGACCATCAGCGGCAAAATGGCCAAAGTAGTTTTTGAAGAGATATTTTCTACTGGTAAAACACCGGATGAGATCATCAAAGAAAAAGGCATGGAGCAGATTTCGGACAAGGATACTCTGCAAAAAGTAATTGATGAAGTAGTGGAAGCTAATACCAAAGTGGTTGAGGATTATAAAAATGGTAAAGAGAAAGCCTTCGGATTTTTGATAGGTCAGATCATGAAGGCTACCCGGGGTCAGGCTAATCCTGCTCTGGTGAATGAATTGCTTAGAGAAAAATTGAAGAAGGAGTGAGGAGAGTATGACTAGATCCAGCTTAGATCGTGATTGGTTCCTGGAACCAGGAGCGAGAATCAGGGTAGTCGATACCACTCTACGGGATGGCGAACAAACAGCTGGTGTAGTCTTTTCCAATGAGGAGAAACTAAAAATCGCCGCTTACCTGGATCAAATAGGAGTCGATCAAATTGAGGCTGGCATACCGGTTATGGGGGGTTTTGAGAAAGACTGCATCAAACAAATTGTAGACATGGGCCTAAAAGCCAGTATTATGGCCTGGAACCGGGCGGTAATTGCTGATATCAAGGAGTCTATAGAATGTGGTGTGGACGCAGTAGCCATATCCATTTCTACATCAGACATCCATATCCAACATAAATTACAGACCACCCGGGAAGACGTTTTAGCTCGTATGTCGGATGCGGTAAAGTTTGCCAAGGATAAGGGTTTGTATGTATCTGTTAATGCTGAGGATGCCTCCCGCTCAAGTATTGAATTTTTAACCGAGTTTGCCCTGATAGGCAAACATGCCGGGGCGGACCGGTTGCGTTTTTGTGATACGGTAGGCATCTTGAATCCGCTGACTACTTTCCGTTATATCAGGACCTTGGTGGATGCGGTAGGGTTAGAAATTGAAATGCATACCCATAATGATTTCGGCATGGCTACCGCTAATGCCCTTTCAGGAATATATGCTGGAGCCAGTTATGTGGGCGTAACCGTTAATGGCCTGGGTGAACGGGCCGGCAATGCTTGTTTGCAGGAAGTAATCATGGGACTGAAGTATCTGATGCAGGTGGACTCTGATTATAATACCACTCTGTTTCGTGAAGTAGCCGAGTTTGTTGCCCAGGCATCAGGACGGCCCTTACCAGTCAGCAAACCTATTGTGGGATCCAACATATTCGCCCATGAGTCAGGAATCCATGGTGATGGGGTACTGAAGAATCCCCTTACCTATGAAGTCTTTTCCCCGGAGGAAGTGGGACTGGAGCGGCAGATTGTTATTGGTAAACACTCAGGCTCAGCGGCCATTCGCTCCAAGTTTGTTAACGAATATGGCCTGGAATTACCAGACCCCATAATCCAAGAGGTTTTGCAAAGGGCGCGCCAGAAGTCAATCGACTTAAAACGTTCTTTATTTGACAAAGAACTGATGGTTATATATGAAGAATTAATGAAGGAGAAGGAGTAAAAAGTGGGCAAAACCATTGCGGAAAAAATTCTGTCTAACAAGAGCGGTCGGGATGTAAAAGCCAATGATATTGTAGTGGCCGACTTGGACTTTATTATGGGACAAGATGGCACATCACCATTAGCTATTAGGGCTTTTAAGGAAATGGAAGCCAAGCGGGTCTTCGACCCGTCTCGGGTAGCTATGGTTATTGACCATAGTGCACCTAGCCCCTTGCAAGGGGTCTCTGAATTGCATCATCAAATGCGCGAATTTGCCGATGAGCAAGGCATCTGTTTTTATGATATTGGGGATGGGGTGTGTCACCAACTAGTTCCTGAACAGGGCCACGTAGTTCCAGGAGACCTGGTAATTGGGGCTGATTCTCACACCTGTACCTATGGAGCAATCAATGTATTCTCCACCGGAGTGGGTTCAACGGATTTAGCAGCGGGAATTATTTCTGGAAAACTGTGGTTTAAGGTGCCGGAAACCTTTAAGTTTGTGGTTAATGGCAAACTGCCTGCTGGAGTATTTTCCAAGGACTTAATTTTATACCTTATCGGTGATGTTACCGCTGATGGAGCCACCTATATGGCAGCTGAATATGTAGGCTCAGCTATTGAGGATTTATCAGTGGAGGCCCGCTTCACTATAAGCAATATGGCTATTGAAATGGGTGCCAAATGTGGTTTGATGGAAGCTGATGATAAGACCATAGAATGGGTGAAACAGCACAGCAAAAGGGAATTCACACCGGTTAGTGCTGACCCCGATGCGGTATACGCCCGGGTTAAAGAATATGATGTTTCTAATTTGGAGCCCCAAGTGGCCAGTCCCCATACCGTTGACAATGTATCGGCAGTGTCAGCAGTGGCTGGAACTCCTATCCAGCAGGGAGTATTAGGAACCTGCACTAATGGGCGCCTGGAGGACCTGCGCATTGCGGCTGGAATTCTAAAGGGGCGCAAGATCGCCCGGGGAACCCGTCTGGTAGTAGCTCCTGCTTCCCGTTCTATTTACTTACAGGCCATACGCGAAGGCTTAATAGAAACTTTTGTTGAAGCTGGAGCAGCAGTGGTTACTCCTGGTTGTGGACCCTGTGTAGGTACCCATAATGGAGTTCCATCTGACGGAGAAAACGTAATTTCTACTGCCAACCGCAATTTTAAGGGACGCATGGGCAATAACAAAGCTTTTATATACCTGGCTTCACCAGCTACCGTAGCTGCTTCCATGCTGACCGGTCGGATAACCGACCCCCGTGAGTATATTAATTAGGGTGGGAGGAAGTTCATGAATCTAAAAGGTAAAGCACACAAGTTTGGTGATGATATCAATACAGACTACATTATTTCCGGCCGCCATAAGTTCAAGACCCTGGACATGAAAGAACTGGCCAAGTATGTAATGGAAGACTTGGATCCAGACTTCTACTCCAAGGTTTCACCGGGAGACATGATCGTAGCGGGACGCAACTTCGGATGTGGTTCATCCCGGGAACAGGCTCCCTTGGCTATAATCAATGCCAATATCAGTGCCGTGGTGGCTAAATCTTTTGCCCGTATTTTTTATCGCAACTGTATTAATACCGGGCTGCCTTTAATTGAATGTGATACTGATCAGATTGACCCAGGGGATGAAATAAACATCGATTTGCAAAAAGGCGTTTTACACAATGCCACCAAAGGGATAGATATCCCTATTACACCTCTGCCCGAGGTAATGTTAAAAATCCTGTCTGATGGGGGATTAGTAGAACATTTTAGGAAATACGGGACCTTTAATTTTGATTAATGATAGGAGGAAATCAACCTATGCAGGGGGAGAAAATTACTGTAGTAAATAGTGTACTGAATGTACCTGATCATCCGGTTATTCCTTTTATAGAGGGAGATGGAACTGGACCCGATATATGGAGGGCTGCTTCCAGAGTCTTTGACGCGGCAGTGGAAAAAGCTTACCAAGGCCAGCGTAAACTGGTATGGGAAGAGGTCCTGGCCGGGGAAAAGGCTTATAATCAGAAGGGCGAATGGCTGCCGCAGGAGACCTTAGATACCATCCGCGAGTATATTATTGCTATCAAGGGACCCTTAACAACTCCCATTGGAGGTGGGATCCGCTCCTTAAATGTAGCCCTAAGACAGGAACTGGATCTCTACACCTGTCTCCGTCCGGTACGCTACTTCAAGGGAGTTCCTTCCCCGGTTAAAAGGCCCGAATTAACTGATATGGTAATCTTTCGAGAGAATACCGAAGACATATATGCAGGTATCGAGTATCCCGAGGATTCTGAGGAAGCGAAAAAACTGATTCGTTTCCTGCAGGAAGATCTGGGGGTCAGTAAAATTCGCTTCCCAGATACTTCCGGTATCGGTATCAAACCGGTATCTAAGGAAGGAACTGAACGGCTGGTGAGAGCGGCTATCCGCTTTGCTATCGATAATGGACGTAAAAGCGTTACCCTAGTGCATAAAGGCAATATCATGAAGTACACGGAAGGTGCTTTTAAGCAGTGGGGCTACGACTTGGCCGAAAGGGAATTTGGCGATAAAGTATTTACCTGGGATCAATATGATCGTATTAAGGATGAAGAGGGAAGTGCTGCCGCAGATGCTGCCCAGAAGGAAGCTGAAAACAGCGGTAAGATAATAATTAAGGATGCTATAGCCGATATTTTCCTACAGCAAATTCTAACCCGTCCTGCCGAATTCGATGTGATAGCTACCTTGAACTTAAATGGCGACTATATTTCCGATGCCTTGGCTGCCCAAGTGGGTGGAATAGGTATCGCTCCCGGAGCCAACATTAACTATGAAACCGGTCATGCTATTTTTGAGGCTACCCATGGTACTGCGCCCAAGTATGCGGGCTTAGATAAAGTCAACCCTTCATCAGTTATTTTATCGGGTGAGATGATGCTCAGACACTTAAACTGGCATGAAGCAGCTGATCTGATTATTTCGGCTATGGAAAAGACTATCGCCAGTAAGGTGGTAACTTACGACTTTGCCCGGCTCATGGAAGACGCTACTGAGGTTAAGTGTTCCCAATTTGCCGATGCTTTGATTGCTAATATGTAGCGGGTGCAGTGGGCATGACTTCTTTGGGGTGGGGTGGAATATGAAGATTATTGATTTGTACCGGCAAGAGTCTCCGGTTTTATCACTGGAGATATTTCCTCCGCGCATGGATTATCCTCTGGAAACGGTATTTACCACCGTAGAAAAACTTATTCGCCTGCAGCCGGGCTTTATCAGCGTAACCTATGGAGCGGGGGGGAGTAGTCGGGACCGGACCGTGGAGATAGCCGCTCGTATAAAAAACGATTATAAAGTGGAGTCCCTGGCCCATTTAACCTGTGTTCGTCATACCCGTGAGGAAATACATCAAATACTCCAGGACTTACTGGGGGAAGGCATTATAAACATAATGGCTTTGCGGGGCGATTTCCCGGAAGAACAGGAAAACTTTCAACTGGACCAACAAGAGTATCGCTATGCTTTTCAGCTTATCAATGATGCCCGACAGCTAGCTGACTTTGGCATTGCTGCTGCGGCCCATCCCGAAGGGCATCCCGAGTGCCGCAGGTTGAGCGAAGACCTGGAGAACTTGAAAAACAAGGTGGATTGCGGGGTTGATTTTCTAATTACCCAGTTGTTTTTTGACAACCGTATTTTCTATGACTTTGTAGACCGGGCCATGGCTAAAGGCATTAATTGCCCCATAATTCCAGGAATTATGCCGGTATTGAATGCCAAACAGATTAAGAAGATGATTTATCTGTGCGGCGCATCTATACCCTCTAAGCTGCTGAGTTTGGTAGAACGATATGAAAACATTCCCGCTGACATGGAAAAGGCGGGTATCGAATATGCCAGTGAACAGGTGCTGGACTTAATTGATGATGGTGTAGCCGGCGTGCATTTATACACCATGAACAAACCGGAGCAAATTGCGGAAATCGTTAATAATATAGGCATAAACCGGAGCTAAAAAAAGCCAATTCCAGTGCTAAATATAAGGGAACCCCTGGGCATACAAAAATCCGTCGGGGTTCCCTTTTTCATTCTAGCTCAGAGCCCAACTACAAAAGTTACGGCCATGCAGAGAAATATGCCCACCAGAGTAGGAAGAAGAAAGGCCATACCAGTCCATTTCCAACTGTTAGTCTCCTTTTTAATCGTGTATAAGGTGGTACCACAAGGCCAGTGACAGAGAGAAAACAGCATAACGCAAACCGCGGTTAACCAGGTCCATCCGTATTGTTCAACCAGCAAATGGTGCAACGCTGCCACGCTGTTAAGTTCCAGCAATGCTCCTTCTGCCAAATAGCTCATGATCAAGGTGGGCAAAACAATTTCATTGGCGGGCAGTCCCAGTATAAAGGCCAATAGAATATATCCATCCAAGCCCATTAACCGGGCAAAGCCGTCCAACCACCCAGCAATAGCTGCTAATGTAGTAGTATCCCCCCAACTGGTATTGGCTAATACCCACACCAAACCCCCTGCTGGTGCTGCAATTACCACAGCCCGACCTAAAACAAACAGGGTGCGGTCAAGAATAGACCGTATTATTACTTCCCCAATCTTAGGCTTGCGGTAAGGAGGAAGTTCCAAGGCGAAACTAGAGGGCTGCCCTTTTAATAAGGTTTTGGAAAGCAGCCAGGAGACCAGTAGAGTTATCACTACCCCTAAAACCATAACCGCAGCTACCGACAGGGCGGCAGACAACCCTTGCCATGATATGGCCACAGTTCCGCCAATAAAGATGGATGACAGAACAATCAAAGTGGGAAAGCGACCATTACAGGGTACAAAGTTGTTGGTGAGGGTAGCGATCAACCGTTCCCGGGGAGAGTCAATAATGCGGCAGGAAATGGTACCAGCAGCATTGCACCCCAGTCCCATGCACATGGTAAGAGCCTGTTTTCCGTGGGCTCCGGCTTTCTTAAAACAAGCATCCAGATTGAAAGCAACCCGGGGAAGATAGCCGGCATCTTCCAACAGGGTGAAAAGAGGGAAAAAGATGGCCATAGGAGGCAGCATTACCGATACCACCCAGGCCACCGAGCGAAACACACCTAAAACGAAAAAGCCGGTTAACCAATGGGGAGCGTTTAGGGCTATAAATAAATCCAGCAGACGGTCGTGCAGCCAGAATAGTCCAGTAGCCAGCAGTTCCGAAGGCACATTGGCACCGCTGATAGTAAGCCATAGAACTCCGGTCAGCATCAACAACATAACAGGGAAACCCCACAGCCGGGAGGTAAGAATGTCGTCGATCTTCCTATCCCAATTTATGCGGGCCTCAACAGCACAACTGGTACTGGCTTGAGCTATCTTCTCGGCTTCCCAGTAAATACTCCTGACAATACTGTCAGCTATGGTATGGGGGGCGCGTTCCAACTTAGGAATACTAAGCGGGAGACTATCGAGCTTAATAGTTTGATGGCTCAAGATTAAACGGCCTCCTTGATTAAGCTGGCAGGCAAAAAGTTTTTAACGATGTCCAGATTTCCTTCCAAAATGCGCAGACTAAGCCAGCGAGCACTTATCCCATCCCCTAATGCTCGTATTATTTGGGGTTCCAGGAGAGCAATGGCATCCTCGATATCTGGTTCATAACGAACTAGACGAGGATGGGGCACTATACGCCGGTCAATAACCTGGGCTATGGTATCCTTAAGCTCACTTACTCCCACCCCCTGACGGGCTTCCATGGGGACCACCGGCACTCCTAACCGCCTTTGCAGTTCTTTATCATCGATGGTTATTTTTTTACGCCGGGCTTCGTCCATTAAGTTCACCGCCAGGATTACCTGGCTGGTGATTTCCATGATTTGCAGGACTAGATTAAGGTTGCGCTCCAAGCAGGTAGCATCGGCAACAACTACCGTAACCTCAGGCTTTTGAAAGCATATAAAGTCACGGGCCACTTCCTCGTCAATAGAATTGGCAATTAATGAATAAGTTCCCGGCAGGTCAACCACCGTATAGTTTATTCCTTGATAAACATAGTGACCGCGGCTATGCAGCACTGTTTTCCCCGGCCAGTTACCGGTATGTTGATGCAAACCAGTAAGAGCGTTAAAAAGGGTGCTCTTTCCAGTATTAGGGTTACCGGCCAGAGCAATCACGGGTTCTTCGTTACTGTTTCTATGGTTTAGAAGGGTTAGGTCAGAGCCGTCCATATCATTGTCTCCTTTCGCCCCATCTATTTTTAGCAGGTAGTTACGTTTATATAGCTGGCTTCATCCTTTCTAAGAGCTATAACTGCTCCCCGGATTTGATAGGCTACTGGGTCTCCCAAAGGACTGCGGCGCACCACTTCTACTAAGGTTCCAGGAACCATACCCAGATCCAGCATACGCCTTCTCGTCAGGCCTTCACCCTGAATCTCCTGCACTATACCTCTTTGACCCGGCCGCAGCTGGGGCAGTTTTATATTCACCTGTTAATAACCTCCTTTTGTTATCAGCGTTTAACTTGGTTAGCCACATCTAACTTCTATACTGTGATTCTATGAAATACTGTTGTACTTGGTTCCAACCGTAATGACCAAAAGGCCAGACTTACGTCTGACCTCAGAGTGTAAAAAAGGGCTAATAGCTGTGTTAACATTAAAAGCCCGCTCAATCGCCGTACCTTATGTACGTCTCGATCACGGGCTTTCCGCTTGCCTTGCTTTTAACCTTTTTGCTCGCTCTGGCAGGGTGTTGGCCTTTTCGGAGTCAGGAGGGTGGTTATATTTGACTAGCTTACTCTGCCTTACTCCTTAATACCAGCAAATACCGACCGTACCCGGGCCGGCGTGGGAACCGACTACCGCGCCGCACTGAATCAGCATGATTGGGCCTGAGTAATGCTGCTGGACTCTTTCCAGCAAGCTGTGTCCTTCATCGAGAGCATCAATGTGTACTACGGCCACCTGCTGGGCCTGGGGGGCTTCCTTTATAAAAGCATCCAAGATGCGCTGTATTGCTTTAGGTTTGGTCCGCACCTTGTCCAGCAACTCAATGCGTCCGTCTTCCAAATGCAGGACTGGCTTCAACTGCAGCAAGTTGCCTAACCGCATGCTCAGCTGGCTGATTCTTCCTCCCCGGGCTAGATAGTCCAGGGTATCTACGGCAAATAGAATACGCATTCGCCGGCGCAGTTCGGCTAATTCAAAAAGAGTCTGTTCCATATCCTTACCTTGGTCGAAACACTGTTGGGCATAGATAACCTGAAGCCCTAAGCCGATGGAAGCCGAACGGGAGTCTACTATGTGTATATCCGCTGGTATTTTTTCCGTGGCAATATCCCGGGCAATTTGGGCAGATTGATAAGTTCCCGACAACTCAGAGGATATACATAATACCAAGCATTCATCACCGGGTTTTAAGGTTTGGTAGATTTTTAAGAAATCTCCTGCGGCTGGCTGGGAAGTTTGGGGAAAGATATCCTCAGTCCGCAGACGGTGATATAGTTCAGAAGGTTGGATATCGACACCATCTTTATAAACAGTGTCCTGCAGGTGAATATTTAGGGGTACTGTCAAAATGCTGTGTTGTTCAACAATATCCCGGGGAAGGTCTGAGGTACTATCGGTTATTATGATTCTAGCCAAGACAAGTCCTCCTATAGTAGTTAGAATATTCTGATAATAACGCGGTGTGAGGCTGCTGTCAAGTTGCGGTTATGGCAGCCTATATTTGCATGGTTTGGTTATTTATGAGGGTGAACTCCTGATGGATTTTATCCACTAATATGCGAATTCGCGCAATACCGTGGTCCCGGGCGGCTTGTTCGATTTCAGAAGCGGTTTTGGAAATATCCATGTAGCCATATAGACCAGCAACTCCTTTGATGTCGTGACTAATGCTGGCAATCTGCTCAATATCATTTTGCTGTACAGCTTTCTCTAGGTCCTGAATCAATTCATCTAGCTGTTGTAAAAATTCCAGCAGGAGTTGCTCTACTAAGTGTTGCTGCAGTCCTGCTTGTGGCTTAGCGGAGCGATGGCTGCTTCTGCCGAGATGCTGGCTTATTTCTGAAATCAACTCCTCGGTCTTAAAAGGCTTGGCTATATAGGAGGTGCAGCCAGCTGCCAAACACTTTTCCCGGTCTCCAGTCAGGGCATGGGCAGTCATAGCAATGATGGGTATGGATTTTTGTTCGCTGGTTTCCCGAATCAGTCGGGTAGCCTCATAGCCATCCATAACGGGCATCTGCATATCCATTAATATTAGGTCAAAGTGATGGTCTTGTAATAAGTGGAGACATTCTAGACCGTTTGCTGCCTCGGAAACCTGAAAACCGTAATTAGTCAGCATTTGTGATACTATCTTGCGGCTTAAATCGTTATCCTCCACAACCAATATTTCTACTGGGTTAAATTCCAGAGCCAGATCATGGTTGACCGGGGCAGATTCCTCAGCAGGGTCAGGCCCAAGTGTCTCATCAGGTACCACAGGTGATAAAGGTACCCGGAGATAAAAAGTAGTCCCACAGTTTTCTTGGCTTTCTGCCCATAATTCGCCTCCCATTACCTCAATTAAACGCTTGCTGATATATAATCCTAATCCAGTGCCGCCAAATCCCCGGGTAGCCGAATTATCTGCCTGGGTAAAAGGATTGAATATGTTTTGCAGTTGCTCTATAGGAATACCTATGCCGGTATCGGATACAGAAATCATTAAAAACTGTTGGTCCTTTTCTTGTTCAGATCTGACCTTAATAGTGATAGTCCCTTTGGGGGTAAATTTAATGGCATTGGAAAGAAGATTCAATAGAACTTGGCGCAATTTGCCGGCATCCAGTAATGACTGTTCCGGCAAATTTGGTTCCAGGTCCAGCTTAAGAGTTAACCCTTTGTTTTTAAGCATAGGGTCGGTGATACTTAGGGTCCGGGCTAGAAGGTCAAAAAGATTGGTAGGTTCAGGGTAACAATCAACTAAACCAACTTCTATTTTGGACACATCCAGGATATCGTTTATCATAGCCAATAGTTGTTCCCCGCATTCGCGAATAATCTGCACATTTTCCGCTTGATTGGGGTCTAATTCGGTTTGTTCCAGCAAATCCACCGATCCCAGGATACCGACCATAGGGGTGCGGATCTCATGGCTCATATTGGCGAGAAACTGGCTTTTAGCTAGGTTAGCCGACGCTGCTTGCTCTCTCGCTTTAACCAAATCGGTGATATCGGTAGACATAAGGGCATAAGCTGTGATTTCCTCTGCTAATACCAGAGGCTTAAACCGGTGCCTGAAAAACCTTGATTGCCCCTGTACGGTCAGACTGCATTCACATTGCCAACCCAGGTGGGAAGTAATGGATTGATCGATGGCATCCAATAGAGTTCCATAGTTTTTAGGACCGGGACGCAGTACATCCCGGTAGTGCATAGCAGTGTAGTCCTGACAGTCGAAAATCAGCCGGGCCTGATAGTTCATATATTCAACCATACCGTTGAGATTGATGATTACTATACTCTCGCTGGAATTCTCCAGAATTAGATATTGTTTATCGCTCATGCATGTCCAATCTGACATAATAATACCTCCTTAATCATCGAACCCAAATAATGACGACAATGAAGGTATTTTTAACATACCCTAAAATAGGACCAAAGCTTGTCATATTATGGGGACGTTTAACCCGTTTTTAAGCTCAAGAAATGTTGAAGTTTAGGGAGGAAGCCCTAAAGATGGCAAAACAGCCAATTTGTTAAGTCGTACTGTAGGGAAATAGTGCTAATTAACGTATAAAACAAATAAGATAAGTATGCTCGGGCAGGAAAAAACGGGTATAGACAGGAATATTATCACTGTTTAAGCTAGTAACAGCATCATTTCAACAGGAGGTTTTACAGTGCGACATAAAAGTATATCTATAATTTGTTTAACTATGATGTTATTAACGACGGTCTTTACTGCTCCTGTATGGGCTCAGCCCAGTACAGTAGCTATTTATATTGAGGGCAAACCATTAGTTTCGGAAGTGAGCCCGGTAATTCGTCAGGATCGTACCATGGTTCCTCTACGGGCTATCAGTGAAGGATTGGGGCTAGTTGTCAACTGGGATGCTGATAATTATTTCGTTCTGATCTCCGCTAATGAGAACTACCTGATGGCGCCGGCTGGGGAATATGGTTCACCCCAGAGCACCATACGTATTTTCTTTAATGGCTGTGAGTTAAAAAGCGATGCCGATCCCTTCATTCTTAATGACCGTACCATGGTACCTATACGCCTGATTAGTGAAGAAATGGGCATGA
>DLUN01000099.1:465-7787 GCA_003444615.1 Syntrophomonas sp. | reverse complement strand
AAAAGAGGAACCAGTAGATTCGCAAAAAGGGCAGCCCTCGGATTCGAGCACTGATAAAGCTCTGGATATGGAAGCTCTGATAATGGGGCCGGCTCAGGCAAGTGCCCAACAGCTGCGGGCTCTTCTGTACAAGAACAACCCCAATGCTCCGGATCTGGTTGATTTATACCTGCAAATCGGTGCGAAATACGGGGTGCGGGGTGATCTGGCCTTCTGCCAGGCGGCCAAGGAGACAGGCTGGTGGAGATTTACTGGCATTGTCCAGCCCTGGCAGAATAACTACTGTGGGCTGGCGGCTACCGGAGTAGCAGCTACCGGAGATGAGGATTTGAGGGGAGCTGACCCTGCCCGGGCTCGCTTTGAAGAAGGGGTACATGGAGCCATATTTGCTACCCCGGAGGATGGGGTAGAAGCCCAGATACAGCATCTCTATGCCTATGCCACCAAAAAACCCCTACCGGAAGGAACTACTTTACTTGACCCGCGTTTTAGCTTAGTTAACCGGGGATGTGCTCCCTGCTGGATTGATTTGGGAGGAAAGTGGGCTGTGCCAGGCTATGACAGGAATAAATATTCCAGTCTAGAGGAGGCCTTTGCCAACCAAGATACCTATGGTCACAGCATAATCAAGCACTATTATGCCCAGATGTTTTAAGATAACCGATCAATGAAAGCAGCAAGGAGGCTGTTCCTATATCCATTTTGGGTTTTGGGGAAGCCTCCTATTTAATTTTATAAAAGTATTCTTGAGTTACTTGTAGTTGCTTAGTCCTAATTAGTTTCCAGAGAGGCTTAGGTATTTCGCCGGTACTATTCGATACCTTAGTTAGCTTTAATGTCCCATCCGGCATCAGCTTGCGATAATAGAAATGATCTGTTTTTTTGTAGAGCTCCCATCCATCGCGCTCGCAAAACCTTTTCAGTTCAGACCATTTAGGCATTTATGAATCCTTTAATTTCGTCTATTGTCGATGCTAAAAGCGTTTTTAAGACATAAGGATAATGGCCTTTCCGGTTGGGAGCATGATAAAATATCTTAAAATCATTAATATAGTCTTGAGCATAGTCTAATAAGCCTTCAGCTAGTTTTTGAATGACTTCCTGCTCTGATTCTCCATAAACAACTATATCAAAACCCTCTAGTGTTCCTACAATTATGCCATCTTCTTTTGTTAGTTGGGCTTGAAAAGTAAGATTATGCAGCAAATCCTTAACCATTTGGTCGGATAAGAATAACAGTACATCCCTGTTACGTTTAACAGCTATAGGCTTTTCCCTCACAACGGTGTCAATATAATAGCTAAAATTCTTTCTTACTTCAGTAGCATTAACGGTTTGCATATATGTCACCCCTTCACCTCCATCGTACATTATGTACATAATGTACGCAAGGGTGATTAAATTTATTCCCTCGATCAACTAAAAAAAGAGGCCATCCTTGAGGACGGCCTCCTTTGCCTTTTAACGCAATATTAAGCAGCTGCTTGAGCCGATTTGGCAGCCTGAGCAGCTTTAGCCCAGGGCCCGAAGGGGCTGCCAACAGGCAGGACTGTTATTCCGTAGTGAGTATTTAATACCGCCGCTGCTGAACCATAGAAGGATACTATAGCGATTCCCAGCTCTGAATAAGCAGCTAACATATGGAAAAATTCTCCGCCCCAGCCTAAAGTATTCATAAAGAGGCCTAAAAAGAGCAAATCAATCAAAAAGAATATTATAAACAACACCTTGTTGGTACCCATAGATCCTATAGTCATATATACCGTAAAGATAAAGTAGCCTAAAAAGGCAAAACCCATTTGGCGAACATCAAAAGCTACGGCACCATCTCCCCACAATCCATTGGCAATCATCCAGCTAAATGCCATAGCGAACCAGAAAAACCCGTATCCGCAAAAAGCTGTAGCTCCAAAGGTGTTGTTGTGTTTGTAATCCAGTATACCGGCTACAAATTGGGCGGCAGCACCCAGGAAAAGTGCCCAGGGTATAATGTAGGCAGTTCCATCGGTAATACCTAGTTTGTTTGAAGATGCTACCAGAGTAACTATAGCTAAACCAAAAAGGCCCAAAGGTGATGGATTAGCTACCAGTTCTTGAACGTGACCTATTACCTTCATTTCATTTGTGTTCCCCATTAATTCCCCTCCCTAAAATGTTGAATCAATACTAAGTGTTATTTTTGATGTTCTCCTCCTTCCATATGTAATAAAGGGTGGTTAGTGTAGATTTCATTATATTCCACACATTTATTTAAACTCCTTTTTACACCTAGCATTTCTAGAAGTATTCGATATTGGTGGGAGTGCAGATAATAAAAAAACAAATAGTTGATAATGGTAAAATATAATGAAAGAATATAAGTACATGGATAGTAGCGATAATTTCAAAATGGGGGAATTTGGATGGCTCAAAAATGGAAAGAAGAATATCGACGCAAACTGGTCAGTTTTGAAGAGGCAGCCCAGTCTATCCAATCTGGTGATTTTGTATCTATCGCCATTGGAGCCGGTGGGTGCTCGTCTGAATTATATGAAGCAATTCTTGACCGGCATGAAGAATTGCAAAATGTTATCATAATGGACACCATTCAACTAAGGCCTACCCGTTTATATGACCCGGAATTCATGAAAAATCTAGAGGGGCGGATTAATTATATGCCGGCTTTCGGCATCGCATCCATACGCAAATCTTATGCGAATAACTGTGATTATCTCATAAACACGGTTATGGATGGGGGAGAAAAATCGGCTCATCGCTCGGATGTTTTTATCACCATGGTCACTCCACCAGATAAAAATGGGTATGTTAATCTCAGCCTGACCAACGACTATACCTGGCAGTCTATAAAAGACGGGCGCAAGCTGGGCAAATTGCGTGTAGTCATTGGGGAGGTCAACGAACAGACTCCCGTAGTATACGGTAATAACTGGCTGCATGTTAGTGAGTTTGACTATTTCATCGAACACTCCAGCCCCGTACCGGAGTTCAAAAGGGGTACCCCTACCGAAGTCGACAAAACAATTGCTGGCTATGTTCTGGAATTAATCAAGGATGGTGACAACATACAAATGGGAATCGGTGGTATCCCAGAAGCGGTAGTCCAAGGGCTGGACAATCGTTATGATCTGGGGGTTATTACCGAAATGTATCCCATAGGATTGCCCCAATTAGTAGAAAAGGGCATTGTAACTAATCGTCTTAAGCCCCATCATCCTGGAGTAACCATGGGGACCTTCTGTTTGGGGGATAAAGAAATGTACAAGTTTGTTGAACGCAACCCCTCTTGTGAACTGCATCCTGCTTCTTATACCAACAACCCGGTTTTTATAGCGCAGCATCCCAATGTGGTAGCAATGAATATGGCTTTAATGGTGGATTTCAGCGGTCAGATCGCTTCGGAAGGGATAGGGCATAGAATGGTAAGCGGCTCCGGCGGACAACTGGACTTTATGATGGGAGCCTACTGGTCAGAAGGGGGACGGGGCATTACTTTGATAAACGCAGCCCGTACCATGAAAGATGGTCAGTTATCTTCGTCAATTGTTCCTGAATTACCTCCTGGTACGCCGGTAACAGTCCCTAGAAGTTATGCCCAATATGTAATAAGTGAATACGGGGTTGCGAATTTACGTTATAAAAGTAGGCGGGAGCGAGCTAACGAATTGATTGCCATTGCTCACCCTGATTTGCGTGGAGAGCTGCGCAACAGCCTGAGGAAAAATTTCTATCCTGGATGGATACAGGAATAAATGAACCAGTTAGGCCTCTAATATGTTTTGCCAACCCAGGCAAATAAACGGTCTTTAATAATTGGTCTAGGAATGTTTCGTATGTAGTTAGGATTGTGTCGAATATCAAAAATAACATGACAATTTATGCATAAGCAAGTTGTGAATAGATAGGACTGTATTTAAGAGGACAAACCCTTAAAATATCGGACCAACCGGTGAAACCAAGAAAGTTAGAATCGTCCGAAAATATAGACTTTATTCAAACAGGGAGGGAAGCCTTTTAATTTTATAATTCAATTATTATAATGAGGAAAATACGAATAAAAGGGAATCGGAGTTTCATAAGCAGGTTTTCTGACTTATGAAGTGGTTTTATGCCTGCTGTGGTGCAGTCCTTAAAGCAGGTTGTAAAATCACAGTCTTTATTGTCAATCCGGGGAAGATTTTAAGACGGGAGGAATATTAAGTGGCATCAAATTTTCTGTACTCAACTCGTGATCACAAATTTATTCTCAAAGAATGGCTGGATATGGAAAAGGTACTGGCCTATGATGCTTTCAAGGATTACTACGGAGTAGACGATATCGATATGATCCTGGAACAGGCACTGAAAGTTGCCAAGGAAGTCGTAGCTCCCACTCGTGATGATAATGACGCTGTTCAAGCTCAGTTTAAGGAAGGCCAAGTAACCGTACCACCATCTTTTAAGGATGCTTATTGGTTTGTTCAGGAGAACGGATGGGGTGCCAGTAATGAGGATCACCATTGTGAAGGACGGTTGCCCCAGACCCTGTTTAGGGCTTGTGGAGAGTATCTGGCCGGAGCTAATGCGGCCCTAATGCCTTATGTCTTGGCTACAGCAGGAGCTGCTGGGCTGGTGGCTAGCTTTGGAAACGAAAAAGTAAATAGACTCTATAGAGAGAAAATGTACAGCGGGGAATGGGCTGGCACCATGTGCCTGACTGAACCTAATGCGGGCTCTGATGTAGGAGACCTGTTGACCAAGGCTTATCCAACCGATGAGCCAGGAGTATATAAGATTAAGGGTACCAAATGTTTTATAACCGGCGGAGAGCAGGACATTACTGAAAACATAATTCATTTAGTTCTGGCCCGTGTGGAAGGGGCTCTCCCAGGTACCAAAGGTATATCCCTATTTGCGGTTCCCAAAATGTGGGTAGATGATGACGGCAATATCACTGGTCCCAATGATGTAGCCTGCATCGGTATTGAACATAAAATGGGAATCAAAGGTTCTTCCACCTGTGTTATGTCTTTTGGTGAAAACAATGAATGCCGGGGATACATACTGGGTAACCCTCCTGATGAAGAAGGCAGGGGCCAAGGTATGGCTCAGATGTTCCAGATGATGAATGGGGCTCGTATGGAAACGGGACATGCTGCTTTGGCAGAAACGGCTGTTGCATTCCACAATGCTGCCTCCTACGCTACTGAGCGCATTCAGGGCCGGCTCATGACCGATCCTAAAGCTGGTCGGCAGTTGATCATAAAGCATGAGGACGTGCGCCGCATGCTGTTAGATCTAAAAGCTCATGTGGATGCCATGCGTGCTTTGATCTTTAAGACTTATTACTGGTTTGATATTTTCGAAAATACTACTGATCCGGAAGAGAAGAAAATGATCTCTGGCAATATAGATATTCATACCCCCCTCGTTAAAGCCTATTGCTCTGACAAGGCTTGGGAATTATGCGCGGAAGCAATGCAGGTATACGGAGGAAATGGTTATTCTGAAGAGTATCCCATTGCTGAACTAGCTAGAGATGTGAAGATTTACTCCATTTGGGAAGGCACCAATTATATCCAGTCCATGGACCTGGTAGGCCGCAAATGGATGATGGGTAAGGGCAAAGTGTTTGCTCAGTGGCTGGCTAACATAGAAGCCTTTGCCAATGAGCATGCGGATCATCCCGTGCTGGCTAGTGAGATGGCTATTCTGAAAAGAGCGGTGGAAGCTTATAAAGAAATTCAGGGTGCCATAGCTAACTATGTTATGAACGGGAAAATGAGCATGATGCCTCTGTATGCTACCAGAATACTCCATGCTACATCAGAACTCATCTGTGGTCAGCTACTTCTGGAACAGGCTTTAGTAGCCCAAGCTAAAATAGATGAGTTAGGCAAAGAACATCATGACTATGCATTCTACAACGGCAAGGTTAACTCCGCCCGTTACTATTTACACGACATTGTCCCCAATATATTCCGCACCTTAGAGGTAATCAAAGACGGCAATACCGCGGTGTTGGATATTGAAGAAGAAGCCTTTTTGATTTTCTAAAGATGACGAGCTAGGTCCCCCCTAGTTTGACACAGGGTTTTGCAACATCAAAACTATATAAAGCAAAACCCTGTGGAATTCTTTTACCGGAGCAGTTTAATCTGAACCGGTTTTTTTTTATCCATAATGCCAAATGTAAATAAAGATAATGAAAGAGGAATTATTTAACTTATTTAGAATATTAACACTAAGAGTGAGGGATTGTGACTTTCTTGCTCGGGCGATTGGGTTAATGGTATAACACCAAGTGCGCCTGAATAGAATGTCATGATTGACACATGAAAGGCTTTCATGTGTTAGATAATATCCAGGGGGGTGATATAGTAGGTGTCATAAGGCAGGTCATAACCTGCAACATGTTTACAGTTTAGAGAGATACAGATTAAGACTATAGGGGGACCTACCCTGCGGCGGACCAGGGGACAACTGCATATTAGAAAGACAAGATATGGCTAGGGGGGCCTCCTGAAAAATGGGAGGGTGTAAAATATGTCTGCCAATTTTGCGTACCTAAATACTCGTGACTTAAAATTTATCGTTAAGGAATGGCTACCCACCGAGAGGATTTTTGCCTATCCCAGGTATGCTGACTATTATTCCAAAGACGATGTGGATGCTATTCTGGACCCTTGTTTGAAAATGGCTAAAGAACTCATAGAACCTACCAATGAGGATGGGGATAAAAATCCAGTTACTTTCGAAAACGGTAAAGTGAAGCTGCCGGAAAGCTTTGGACCGCTCTATAAGCAGCTTCAATCTGAAGGATGGGGAACCAGCAATATTGATGAAAGTGAAGGCGCCATGGTAATGCCGCACATCCTTTTCTCTATGGTATGGGAAATGTTTTGTGCAGCCAATCCTGCCTTTGGACCTTATATAATACTGACCAGCGGTGCTGCTGGGCTTATCCAGACTTTTGGTGACGACAAGCTCAAAAAGATGTTCCTTCCTAAGATGATGGATGGTTCCTGGACAGGGACCATGTGTTTAACAGAACCTACGGCTGGCTCAGACGTAGGAGATATTTTGTCCAAAGCCTATCCTACCGATGATCCACGTATTTTCAAAATTAAAGGCCAAAAGATCTTCATCACCGGCGGAGATAATGACTTTTCCGAAAACATCATTCACCTCTATCTGGCCAGAGTCGAGGGAGCCAAACCGGGGACCCGGGGAATTTCTCTCTTTGTGGTTCCTAAGTACTGGGTTAACGAAGATGGCAGTTTAGAGGATAATGATGTCATTACCACCGGCGTGGAACATAAATTGGGTCAGCATGGCTCCTGTAC
>DLUN01000099.1:0-212 GCA_003444615.1 Syntrophomonas sp. | reverse complement strand
ATGGAGACCGGACATGCTGGCTTATCCTGTATTGCCAATGCTTTCTATAATGCCCGTGATTATGCTAAAGATAGAATTCAAGGCCGGCCACTTACCAATCCTAAGGGCGATCGGGTTACCATAATTAATCATGAAGACATCCGCCGTACCCTTTTGATGGGCAAAGCCCATACAGAAGCAATTCGCGCCATGATGTACAAAATATATTATGC
>DLUN01000124.1 GCA_003444615.1 Syntrophomonas sp. | reverse complement strand
TATTTGCGGTTAAGAGGCACCAAACGGTCGCGTAGTTGATCATAGGCCGCATGCAGGGAAACCGCCAAAGTTACCTGCAGTTTCTCCTGGGCCAGTCTTTTTATTCCTTTTACTTCTCCAGAGGTGGAAATAGTAATATGTCTTTGTCCTAAATTAATACCATTGTACTCGATTAGCAAATAGACTGAATCTATAACCTGATCATAGTTAAAAAATGGTTCCCCCATTCCCATGTAGACCACGTTGCTGATAATATTGTCTTCATTTCGTTTTAGGCGTCTTTTGAGTTCCCTACGTGAACTTAAGAATTGACCTGCCATTTCATGGGACTGCAGGCTACGCTGATAACCTGATGAACCAGTAGCACAGAAAGCACATCCCACTGGACAACCTACCTGGGTAGATATACACAGCGAATAACTGGTGTCCCGGTTCCCACTTTGAGGAATCACCACCGTTTCAATGCGTTTGCGGTCTTCTAATTCCATTAGGAATTTACGGGTTCCATCTTTAGATACTCGTTGTTTCAAGACTCTGGGAATTGCTATGCTGGCATTTTCATCCAGCTGTTGTCTTAGACTTCGGGGGATATCGGTCATATCATGAAAGCTGTTAACATCTTTTTGATAAATCCACTTATAGATTTGTCTACCACGGTAGCGAGGCTGCCCCATGTCTACCAAAAATTCTTCCATCTGTTTACAGCTCATGCCCAGCAGCTGAGTCCGGTTTATCATATTCAACCAGCTAACCTCCTTAATAAAGCATAAAACATACCATCAGTTCCGTATAAACCAGGAGTCAGTAAAAGCATCCCCTCTGCGGCTGTTTTTCGCTCCTCATCTCTTAAGGGCAAAAAGTGTAAGCGGTCTATCAAGGGTTGGAGTCGAAAATCCCGGTGTCTTTCTAAAAACGCTCCGATTTGCCATTGGTTTTCCTGTTTTAGAGTTGAGCAGGTTGAGTACAAGATCAAACCGTCCTTTTTTACCATACGAGCGGCTTGATCTAGCAAAGCCCTTTGGATATCCAGTAAAGCCGGAAGATCTTCCTGGTGTTTATGCCAACGGGCATCGGAACGACGATTTAAGACCCCCAAGCCTGAGCATGGTACATCCAGCAAAACCCGGTCTGCCTCTCCTTCACCATAGGTTATCTGGGTAGCATCAGCAGCTTGGCTAGTAATGATGGTAATTCCTAGACGGGCTGCATTTTGTGCCAGTATTGTCAGCTTTTTGGGATACAGGTCAAAGGCTAGCACCGAGCCCTCATTATTCATTTCTTCTGCTAGATGAGTAGTTTTTCCGCCTACCCCAGCACACAGGTCGATAATCTTTTCTCCCGGCTGAGGGTCCAACATAGGAACCGCCAGTGCAGAGGCCTGGTTTTGTACATAAAATAATCCTTGCTGATAAGCTTTTAAGCTGGTAATAGGTCCGGGAAGTGAATTTATAATAACCGACCAGGGCACAAAGGGGGAAATATGGCTGTCCACTCCTTCTTCAGCCAGAATCCTGACTAAACCTTCGGGGGTAGTTTTTAGCTTATTACAACGAAACTCCAGGGCTGGTCTGCGGTTATTATATTCAAGTATGAACTCGGTTTTATCCCATCCATACTCCTCCAAATAGTATTCTACAATCCAATCGGGATGAGAGTAATAGACAGCCAGATAAGCAGGCTCATGTTTAGGTGGATACTCTAATTTGTCCTTTTGCCGCATTAAGTTGCGCAAAACCCCATTGGCCACTTTAGCCATGGAACTGTTTACTTTCTTACGGGTTAAATCTACGGCTTCGTTTATACACGCATAGGGAGGAATATTTTCCATAAAAAGCAGCTGGTAGGCGCTCATGCGCAGAATATTAAGAAACCAGTGATTCTGCTTGTCCAATGGTTTCTGCAAAAAAAGAGCAAGCACCCAATCCAGGTGCTTTTGCATACGTATGGTTCCATTAACCAGTTCAGTTATCAGGTTGCGCTCCTGAAGGGGTAAACTGCTCCTCTGCAAGCTTTTGTCCAAGGTCAGATTAGCAAAAGCTCCCTTTTGGTTGATCTCATATATAATCTCCAAGGCTTCCTCACGTACTGAGCGGTTACCTGATTCATCCCTAAAAGGCTTTTCTTTATCTGATCTCAATTAATCATCACTGCCCCCAAATATGGCGAGATAGTAAAGCAAATTCGCTATCGCCGCTAAAGTAGCCGCTAAATAGGTGAGAGCAGCAGCTCCTAAAACTTTTTTTACCATAGGTACTTCACTGCTGTTAATAATACCTGCCTCAGAAAGCTGTACCACGGCTCGCCTGGAGGCATTTAATTCTACCGGTAATGTTACTACATGAAATAAAACTACTGCGGAAAACAGCAGAATACCTATCATTACTAAATCTAGGCTGTTGATGATGAACCCCACCAGCAAAATTGGAAATGATGCTGAAGAGGCAAAATTGGTTACCGGTACTAATTTATGCCGTAGAGTTAAAGGACCTGTCTCTTATACACATCT
>DLUN01000041.1:2851-5891 GCA_003444615.1 Syntrophomonas sp. | reverse complement strand
TACTGACGTCTTCAATAAAAATAATTCCTCCTTTGCGGTCCAGATGCAGAACCCGGAAGTGCTCCCGGTCCAAAAACCGCATGTCCTCCATTAAAAGATGTTTGACGTCATCAGGAGACCTTATTATTATTTTTTGTTTAACATCTATAGATATACGTCTGCCTATTTCAACGGCTGCTTTTATAATAGCCGCTTTAGCCGGCCCAATGCCAGGATGACAGGTGAGTTCTTCTATAGTTGCATCTCTTAGAAATCGAAGATTTCCTTCATGAGATGCCAATAACTGGTGAGCCAATTCCAGAGCACTTAGGCCACTGACACCCTCTTTTATTAGTATAGCTAAAAGCTCAGCATCACTTAAGGTTGTCTCCCCGGATTTCAACAATTTTTCCCGGGGCCGCATGCTCTCCGGCAGCATCTTAATGGTTACATGATAATCCCCCATTAAACTCCCCCCAACCTTAACCAACACCGGTTCGCAATCTAAGCAGCTATTTTAATAATACGATTAAACAGCCTTTGAACTTACCGTCATCTTCTAATAAAGCCCTTCCCATGATGGGCTATGGTTGTCTGCTTAATATATCCAGCCCAAATTGGTGCAGCAATTGTGCCAATTTGAAGACCGGCAGGCCCACTACATTGAAATAATCGCCGTGTATCTCTTTAACGAAGATTGCCCCCAGACCCTGAATAGCATAAGCACCAGCCTTACCCATGGGCTCACCGGTGGCTATATAAGCCCGGGCTTCCTTCTCGCTGATGGGACGAAACACTACGGTGGTTTGTTCACAGCTCGCTGCAGTGTGCTGGTTGGCAGCATCTATGACAGCCAAACCTGAATATACATCATGTTCCCGGCCCTGTAAAGTTAACAGCATGGCCAGAGCATCGTTGGTGTCAATTGGTTTACCTAGTATTCTATCGTCAATCACTACCACGGTATCGGCAGCTATGATCAATCCCTGAGAATACTGGGGAGCTACGGCCCGGGCTTTCCTTAGGGCCAGTTCTCGAGCAACTTCCAGGGGGCGTAGGCTTTTATCCACTGTCTCATCTACATCAGCACTGGCGATAGTAAAAGGCAGTCCTAATCGTCGCAAAATTTCATGGCGTCGGGGTGAAGATGAAGCTAGTATGATAGGCTTCCTTTGTTTAATAACTGAGGCCCTAGTATCTTCAGTTCGTAAATCCAATTCAGCCGCTTACCACCTTACATTCTTCGATAAACCACATAGGCTAGTACAAACCCAATCAGAGTAAATGCGCTAATATGTAGCATAAAACCAAATGATACAGTAAATACTTGCAAATCTAGGGTAAAGCTAGGAATCCCTAGGCTTTGTGCGCGTCCCAGTATCACTAGAGATGGCCATACATTAGTTAAGGTTTGTCCAATCCAGCCGCCTATTATTCCACCCAAGACCAGCAACATCAGTAAAACTGGCCATCCGGGAGAACGTGTTCCAGCCATTACTGCGTTCCTCCAGTATAGCTTTTTTCAAGTTTAGCATTCCCCTACCATGAAAACAAGAAAGGAAGAAAAAGAAAAAAGCCCTGTGGTGAGAGCTTTAATTAATAACTATTCATAATACATTTTTATCGATTCAATGCCAAATTAAAACTGAGCACCTCCAGATTTACCGATAAATCCACATTGCGTAGTATTACCCTATGGGGTACCTTCAATACTCGAGGTGAAAAATTAAGTATAGCCTTAATCCCGGCTTCTACTAAAAGGTCAGTAACATCTTGGGCAGCAGAGGCTGGTACAGTAACAACTCCCACGCGAATGTTTTTTTCTTTGACCCGTTCTTGCAGAACACTTATTGGTTCTACTTCCACATCACCCAATTTAGTGCCAATTCTCTTAGGATCAACATCAACAACAGTGCTAACGTGAAATCCCCTCTCGGCAAATCCTTGATATAAGGCGAGAGCAGATCCTAGTTTACCGGCACCCACTAAAATGATATTCCAGGCTTGATCAAGGCCTAAAATTTTCATCAGGTGTCCGTACAGCTCATCTACCCGGTAACCAACACCACGAGTACCAAACTCGCCAAAGTAGGCCAGATCCTTGCGGACTTGAGCGGAACTGACTCCCACGCCCCTAGCTATATCCCCGGAGGAAACTGTAGTGATACCTTCATCGATCAATTGATGTAAAAAACGGGAATAAACAGAGAGCCGCATCACAGTTGCTTCAGGTATCTTATAAACCTTCAAGCTCCCCACTCCTTAATTTAATTATTCTTTTCCAAAGTTGTATTATGATTGTACCATTCTTGTGAAATAGTTCGCAATCAAAATACGCATATAAATAGCAAAAAACTCTTTCATGACCAACTAATGGAAAGAGCTTGTCTTATTATATAAACATATTTATCAATTTGTAAAATAATAATGCCACAACAGCTGAAGATGGGATGGTAACAAACCAGGCTATAACGATTTGGCGGGCTATGTTCCAACGAACACCATGCAGGCGCTTGGCAGCTCCTACCCCCATAATAGAAGATGAAACCACATGGGTGGTACTGACTGGTACGCCCAACAGACTGGAACCATAGATTACTGTTGAGGCTGTGAAGTCAGCGGCAAAACCGTTGATAGGCTCAATGCGGAAAATCTTCCCTCCCATGGTCCTTATTATTTTCCATCCACCTACCGCAGTACCTGCAGCCATGGCCAAAGCACAGGCAATTTTCACCCAGAGAGGTACCATAAAAGTATCTAGTAGGCCTGCTCCTACCAAAACCATAGTAATAATACCCATAGTTTTTTGCGCATCATTGGATCCATGGGCAAAGGAAGCCATGCAAGCTGATATTACCTGCAGTTTTCTAAATTTATTATTAATTAAGGCCGGTGACCCTTCCTTAAAAATCCAAAAAAGAAGTGTCATTACCGCACTTCCCGCTACTAAACCTATTATTGGGGTAATAATTAATCCAACAAAGATTTGAGAAAAACCCAGCCAATTTACATCCACCAAACCAAAACCGGCTATTACTGCACCCACCAATCCCCCAATCAA
>DLUN01000041.1:1154-2649 GCA_003444615.1 Syntrophomonas sp. | reverse complement strand
AATGTTTTTCCCAATAGTAGCCGCTACGGCTGTTCCGCTCAGCGCTCCAAAAAAATTCAGGGTAGCAGCTATTATGATGGCATTGCGAGGGGATAAGGCTTTAGTAGAAACTGAAGTAGCAATAGCATTGGCAGTGTCATGGAACCCATTAATATAATCGAAAGTCAGGGCTAAAATAACCACTAGCACGACTAGGGTGAAACTAAACATACTTTACGGCGACTCCCTTTAATATGTTGCTAACATTCTCACAGTAATCCAGGGTTGTTTCCAAATGCTCATAGATTTCTTTCCATTTAATTATTTCCACTACATTTTCTGTATTCTCAAAAAGAAGGGCAATCCCTGCTCTATACAGGTAATCCCCTTCTTGTTCGTAGGAACGAATCGCTTCGCAAGATTCAATTATTTCCTGATGCTTACTTCTGATTTGCGGCAGTTTATCTACTGCCGTTTTGATTTCTTCAGCCGCCGCCTGCAGAACATATACCATTTTCAGTACATTAACATCCTTAGGTTTGCCGGCTTTGTAAATAATAACCTTTTCCATGGTTCCCTGAATATGATCCAGAACATTGTTGAGCTCGCGAGTCAACAACAATATATCCTCACGATCAAATGGTGTGACAAAAGAACTGTTGATCTGGTTCATAACAGTGGATAGAATCTGATCTCCTCTCTCTTCAACCTCTTTAATCATATCCAGTGTTTGAGAAGGATCCTGGGGATTTTCAAAGAAAAGTTTCAGGATCTCTGTGGCTTCCAAAATTGATTCAGATAGCTGATTGAAAAAGTCAAAGAATTTTTCGTCGCGCGGCTTCAAGCGAAAACCCACCTGAGTTCCTCCTTAGATTAAGAATATTCCAAAACCATCATTAGCCTGCATTAATTATAGCAAATAACAACTTTGTACCGTTGTTAACAATCTGTTAAGAAACTATTAATCATCGGTAAAATAGCGCCGGGCACGGTCCAAAACGTAGAATGAACCAGTAATCAAAAGATATTCATTGCCCTGCAGCTTCTGTAACCCTTCTCGAACTGCCTCCGCAATATTTTCTATAGCCTGCACCGAAATAGCAGGAAATAATTCCTCCCAGGCTTCATAGACCCGGTACCAATTGGACCCCCGTTCTCCCAAAGGTCGGGTAACTATACAATGGCGGGTATTCTCTCCTAAATACTGTAAAGTATTCCAGGCGTCCTTATCGTTCACCATGCCGCAAACCAAAACTCGTCTGCGGTCTGGCAATATAGCATCCAAAGACTTCGACATGGATCTGGCAGCATGAGGATTGTGGGCAGCATCTACTAAAACCAAAGGTTGGTCAGATACCACTTCCAACCTTCCTGGTATATAGGCATTTACGAGACTATTAATGAGGTGTTGGTCACTCACTTTCCATCCTTGTTCTTCCAAAATCGTTATGGCTGTTAATGCACAGGCCAGGTTTTCCCTCTGGTAAGCACCCGGCAGGGAAAACCAGACTTGGTT
>DLUN01000041.1:0-841 GCA_003444615.1 Syntrophomonas sp. | reverse complement strand
AATTTGACTTAGAGAAGAGTAATATAGCGGTGCCTGTAAATCATCGGCGTAATCTTTAACCACCCTCAGGGCATCTTCCGGTAACTGTCCAACCAGGACCGGCACTTTCCTTTTGATTATGCCCGCTTTGTTGTAGGCTATTTCTTCTATTGTATTTCCCAATATGGCAGTATGATCATAGTCAATGCTGGTTATGACTGACAGCAAGGGAACAATAACATTAGTAGAGTCAAAACGACCTCCCAACCCAGTTTCCATAACTGCGATATCCACTTCTTGATCAGCAAAATACTGATACGCAGCAGCAGTTAATACTTCAAACTCGGTAGGATGTTCAACCCCACGAGCAGTCAAATGGGCCACGCAATTGTCAATTATATCCAGGTAGTCAACAAAATCACTACCCGGAATCTCCTGGCCGTTGATGGTTATGCGTTCAAAATAAGAATGAAGATGGGGCGAAGTGAATCTGCCTACCCGATAGCCCGCACAACTCAAAATAGCTGCTATTAATAATGATGTTGATCCCTTGCCATTGGTCCCCGCTATATGGACACAGGGTATTTTCAGGTGAGGATTGCCCATAGATTCTAATAAAGCCTGAATCCTTTGTAAACCAGGGCGACTGCCGTAGGTCCCCAATTGGATAAGTTTGTTTTCTACGATTGCTTCAAAATCTCTAGACGTTGCAGAATACCCTCCCTTTTAACCCTTGCTTCCTCTGCTTTAGCATTTTCCTTGGCAATGACCTCCTGGGGCGCCTTAGCCAAAAAATTAGCATTGCCGAGTTTGGATTCGGCCCTCTGCAGGTCGGCTTCGGTTGCTTTCAATTCCTTTTCCA
>DLUN01000069.1:5044-9985 GCA_003444615.1 Syntrophomonas sp. | reverse complement strand
CTCCTGCACAGAAACCGGCATGGGGAGCAATTATAATTTGCATGGAAGCCCTCCCATAAGACCCATACGAGTTACTTATTTCGTAATAGTATAAATAATTCCTGCTTTATTTACACAAAAGTGTTCTGACTTCATTCATAATGTCTTCACTTATGGCATCCAATGTGGCTGATTTTACTTTTTGCCCAACATATTCCGTCATAATTATAGGTTTGCCGATCCGCACTTCTAGAGGACGAAACCAGCCAAAGGGAATAAACCGGTCTGTGCCAACACAAGCAACCGGGACAACCGGGGCGCCAGTTTTGACAGCGATCATAGCTGTGCCAGTTTTGGCCTTTAATGCTCCGTAGCGATCTCTAAAACCTTCGGGAAAAATACCCAAAACCTCCTGCTTCTCCAATAAAGCCATAGCATAACGCAACGCCGTACGATCTCCGGCTCTCCGATTTACGGGGAAAGCGTTTATTTTTCTAAAGAACCAAGCCATCCAGGCTTTCTCAAAGAATTCCGCTTTGGCCATAAAGTGAATGGGACGCGGAGTAACTACTGCTATGACAATGGGATCCCACATACTAACATGGTTAGCTGCTATTATAAATGGACCCTTTTTAGGTAGATTATGTAGTCCTTTCGATTTCAAACCCAGAATCATGAAAATAATTCGAGCCAGAACGTGTAAAAATTGGTAAAACACGTTATATCTGAGCCCCCTGTATAATCTTCATTATCTTAGTTACCGCCTGGTCAACTGTTAAAGCACTGGTATCTATCAGAATAGAATCTGGCAACAGCTTCAAAGCTCCCACTTCACGATGGGAATCCTGGTGATCCCGCTGCATTATTTCCCTTTTCACCCTTTCCTCATCTACCTCATAGCCATTAGCTTGTAGTTCTTTTATGCGCCGCTTAGTGCGCTCTTCCAGGGAGGCAGTTACATAAAACTTGTAATCGGCATCAGGCAACACACATTCGCCAATATCACGACCATCCATAACTACAGAATGATTGCGGGCCATATCACGCTGCATAATAACCATTTGCTTACGTACTGCCGGATGTACGGCAACTTGAGAAACAACCGCACTTACTTCAGGTGAACGAATTGCTTCGGTAACATCCCGGCCGTCGCATATAACCTTTTGCTGCTGATCATTAAGTTCAAAGTGGATATGGGTATGGAGGGCAAGTTCCAATAGGTCCTGAGGATCGTGTAGGTTTATGGTTGTCTTTAAGGCCTTTAAAGCCAATGCCCGGTACATAGCCCCGGTATCTATATATAAAACGCCAAGTTTGGCAGCTAGTATCCTGGCAATAGTACTTTTGCCTGCTCCTGCAGGTCCGTCAATAGCAATCTTCATCTGATAACCACCCAGCTATATTCCAATTAATTGTATCACATCAGACTCGTTAATAAAAAGTAAATCCTAGTTAACACAGGAAACTGTAAAATAGGGAATCTTCACCTTGATTAGTCCTCTTTATTGGCGAGATAGAGCTTGGAGCGTATTCCAAAACTCGGGGTACGATATGTTCACCACTTCAGCATTGTCGATATTAGTGGTTTGGTCTGCTATTAAACCGGCCACAGCTAAACTCATAGCTATACGGTGATCGCCATGGCTATTCACATTGGTTCCCCGCAAACGGGATTTGCTTCCATCCACAATAAAGCCATCCGGTGTAGGCTCAATAACTACTCCCATGCGTCCTAGTTCACTAGTAATGGCTGCAATTCTATCTGATTCCTTTACTCGCAATTCGGCAGCATCATTAACCACTGAAACACCTTCAGCGACTGCCATAGCCACCGCTATTACAGGCAATTCATCAATTAAGCGCGGAATGATAGGGTTGGCAACTCGCACTGCTTTCAGCTGGGCAGACCGCACTAATATGTCAGCTACCGGCTCACCAGCTGAAGTACGTGAATTCAGCACTTCTATGTTGGCTCCCATAGAACGCAAAACATCCAGTATTCCGTTACGGGTGGGGTTTATGCCTACTCGTTTTAATAAAACTTCTGAGTTGGGTACAATAGTAGCCGCCACCATTAAAAAAGCCGCTGAAGAAATATCGCCTGGTACTTCCCAATCCTGGGGATATAAACGGTCACAAGGGGCAACACTTACTTGTCCGGGGATTCTGGTTATGGTCGCCCCCATAGCCTCCAGCATTCGTTCCGTATGGTCCCGGGAAGGTGCCTCTTCATAGACCGTAGTAATACCCTGAGCCTGTAAACCCGCTAATAACAGAGCTGACTTTACCTGGGCACTGGCCACTGGCATAGAGTATTCTATCCCGTGCAGATCCCCCCCCTGTATAGCTAATGGGGGGAAACTGTCCTGACGGGCCATAAAGTGCGCCCCCATCATGGCGAGAGGCTTCATAACTCTGCCCATAGGCCTTTTATTTAAAGATGAGTCACCGCTAAGAATAGCTGTGAATGGCCTTCCCGCTAACAGTCCCGCCAGTAGCCGCATGGTTGTGCCTGAATTGCCACAATCCAGTACCATCTCCGGTTCCTCAAGATCATTGATGCCAGGACTTTTAATCAACATTTCTTGACCCCGTTGTTCTATATCCAGTCCTAAAGACTGCAGGCAACGGCAGGTAGCCTGGGTGTCTTCAGCCTGCAAAAAATTACTTACCCGGCTTAAGCCTGGAGACAAAGCAGATAAAATCACCGTTCTGTGAGAGATGGACTTATCGGGTGCTACTTCGGTTTCCCCTTTCAAGAAAGAAACTCTGTTTACCGTATAGCGCATAGACTCCTCCTATCTTATCCAAGCTTTAATGGAGGCAGCCTGCAAAGCCTGAACTGCTTTTTGCCCTTCCTGAAGATCAGCAACTCCTAAACGAATAGTGCCTCCATCGCCTTCACGTACACGCAGTATTTCAATATCGGCTATGTTAATATTATGATCGCCTAAAATCCTTCCTAATTCACCTATAACCCCGGGACGATCTGCTACAATGCAAATCACATCACACATAGCAGGCATCAAGCCCTTCTGACCATGGGGTATTTCCTCACGAATAGCCTGGGCGCGAGTAAGTTCTTCTAAAAGCACCCCATGGTCGTTTTTTTTCAAAGCCCAACTCAGCCGGGTCAAAGAAGCAATATATTGGTCCAAGCCTTCTATAATAGCTGCCCGGTTGGTAACCAGTATTCCCTTCCACAGGCTGGGATTAGAGGAGGCAACCCGAGTTGTATCACGAAAGCCTCCTGCCGCCATCATTAGGAGATCAGGTCTGCCTTCGGTCAGGTTCACCAGGCTTACCGCGGCCAAGTGGGGAATATGGCTGACTAAGGCTACCATCTCATCGTGCATATGGGCATCCATTATCTTAATTTTTGCTCCCGTAACAGCCAGCAGTTCGGTTAACTGCTGGACAGCTTCCTGAGGCACTGTAGGCTTAGGAGTCAGAACATATACTGCATTCTCAAACAAATAGCCATCGGCTCCTTGAATGCCTTTAATCTCCGATCCGGCCATAGGGTGCCCGCCGATGATATGAACTCCTTCCGGCAGGTTTTCCATCCACTCCATTACCATTAGTTTAGTGCTGCCTACATCCGTCACAATGGTTCCTATCCGAATATATTGAGCCATTTTCTCAATAAGAAACGGAAATGATTCTAAAGGACTGCACAAAAAGACTATATCAGCCTGAACAATTCCTTCCTCAAGAGTGGCAATTTGGTCTATTGCGCCTATCTCCAGAGCTCTTTGCAATGACTCATTATCATTGTCGATACCTATAATTCTTTCTACCCCGGGAGCGCCGTGCAAAGCCAAGCCTAAAGATCCTCCGATCAAACCAGTACCTACTATGGCAATCTTGGCACTCATAATCATTCCTCCGCGGTAGCCTGCAAGGCGTTGATCATCTTTTTAACTCGAATCACCAGACGGGCAAAATTCTCCGGTGTCAAAGACTGGGGTCCATCTGACAAAGCTTCACTGGGATTTTGATGAACCTCTACCATTATTCCATCGGCCCCGGCACCAATAGCCGCAAGAGCCATAGGTTCTACCAGTTTCCATTTTCCTGTGCCGTGGCTGGGATCAACAATAATGGGCAGATGAGTCAGTTGCTTAATCACAGGTACCGCACTTAAATCCAGGGTATTGCGGGTGTAGTTTTCAAATGAACGAATGCCCCGCTCACACATTATAACCTGATGGTTACCACTGGATATAATGTATTCAGCAGCCATGATCCACTCTTCAATAGTAGCTGAAGGTCCGCGTTTCAGCAGAACAGGTTTCTGGATTTTGCCCAGTTCACGAAGTAAAAAAAAGTTCTGCATATTGCGGGCACCCACCTGAAGCACGTCTACATAATCGGCCACTTCCTCCACCAGGCGGGGATCTACTACTTCTGTAACCACTGGTAGACCAGTAATCTGTCTGGCTTCAGCCAAAATTTCCAGCCCTTCTTTTTCCAATCCTTGGAAAGAATAGGGTGAAGTGCGTGGCTTAAATGCGCCTCCTCTCAGCATGGTGGCCCCCGCTTCTTTTACAGCCTGAGCAACTTCCATAAATAGGGACCGCCCTTCCACTGCACATGGCCCGGCAATTATTTGCACCTGACCATCCCCAACTATTTGCTCACCCACCTTAATAAGACTGCTTTCTGGCTTGAACTGGCGCGAAGCCATCTTAAACGGCTGAGCTATGGGTACTACTTTTTCTACCCCCGGAAGGGTTTCGAACAGTACCATGGTCGCTGCAGTCCTCTGCCCAATAGCACCAATAATGGTCCTTTCCACTCCCTGGGAGAGGTGAACTCGAAAACCCTTTTCCTCCAATTTGCTGCTGACCTGTTGAATTTGCTCAAGCCCAGCATGAGCTTCCATTACAATAATCATTGCCTACAACCCCCTTTTTAGTTAGGGCTGGTGAGAAGAAATAAAAAAACCACGGCCAAAAT
>DLUN01000069.1:0-4835 GCA_003444615.1 Syntrophomonas sp. | reverse complement strand
AAAACAATATAACAGGCAGGAAATAAAAACATGATCATAGAAGAAAAGAGCAAGTTATTCAAGTTATTTTCGGAAAGGAGCGATTCTATGACTGATGCAGAGATAGGAGCGTTGTTAGCTGTGGGAGGATTCATGTTGCTGTTTTTCCTGTTGGGTTTAGTGTTTTATATACTGTTTTCTCTGGGACTGTATACTATGGCCAAGCGCCGCAGTATTCCTAACCCGTGGCTGGCGTGGATTCCCATTGCCCAGTTTTACATGTTAGGCGAAGTTATCGGTCCAGTAAAGTTAGGGGATTTCACTGCGGATAAGCCCGGATTGTACCTGTTAGGGGCCATAATCGGGTTGTGGGTTCTATCCTTTATTCCAATACTCGGGCCAATATTCTCACTGGCTAATCTGGCAGTAGCCATAGGAGCTCTGTATCTTCTTTTCAGTCGCTATACCACCGGTAATACCCCGATACTCTATACAATTTTGGGCGTTGCCTCCTTTGGAGCATTGATGGCCATTTTCGTTTTCACCGTTCGCAATAATGAATACTTGCCCGCTGATGAATCTGCGGCAACTTAAATCTTAATGCAAGATGGGATGAATCTTTCTGTCAGGTTAAGCTAACCAATTAACATTAATCAACCTGGGCAAACATCACAGAAAGACCCGTCCCATCTTGCATGATTTTATCCTCTTGCGTAATCAGGCTTTGCCTAAATAAGCCTTCTTCACCTGCTCGTTTTCAGCCAGTTCCCACCCTGGGCCTTGCAGAGTTATTTTCCCCGTTTCCAGCACATAACCATAGTCGGCAATTCTCAAAGCAGCTGTAGCATTTTGCTCTATAAGCAAAATGGTCATACCATCGCTATGAATGTCTCTAATAATGCGAAACACTTCCCTGACCAGCAATGGAGCTAATCCCAGGGACGGCTCATCCATCATTAGCAAACGAGGGCGGGACATTAAAGCCCGACCAATGGCCAGCATTTGCTGTTCACCGCCAGACAGGGTACCGGCTACCTGCCATTCTCTTTCCTTGAGACGGGGAAACAATTCAAAAACCTTTTGTATGTCTTTATGAATACCCTGCTTATCCTTGCGAGCATAAGCCCCCATCTGCAAATTCTCCATTACCGTTAAATTAGCAAAAATCCGGCGCCCTTCGGGAACCAAGGTTATGCCTTTTTTAATAATGTCAGCAGTAGGTTTTCCGGTTATATCTTCACCCTGAAAGTATACCTTGCCCGATGCAGCAGGAACCTGATTGCAAATAGCACGTAAGGTAGTACTCTTTCCTGCCCCATTAGCGCCAATTAAGGTGATTATCTTATTTTCTGGTACCTCCAGGCTTATTCCCTTCAGAGCATGAATTCCTCCATAGAAAACCTGCAGATCTTCAATTTTAAGCATTTGTATCCACCGCCCCCAGATAGGCCTCGATGACCTTTTCGTTATTTTGGATTTCTTCCGGGTTACCTTCGGCCAGATTGACACCATAATCTATTACATAAATGCGCTGGCAAACACCCATAACTACTTCCATATGATGCTCTATCATGAACACCGTCAGATCGAACTCCTGCCTTATTCGCTGAACAAACTCCATTAACTCCAGAGACTCCTGGGGATTCATGCCGGCTGCCGGTTCATCTAACAGCAGCAGTTTTGGTTCAGTAGCCAGTGCTCTGGCAATCTCCAGGCGGCGCTGTTTTCCGTAAGGCAATGATGTGGCCTGTTCAAAAGCTACATCATCCAGCTGGACTTTCTCCAATAATTCCAGGCATTCCTGGTAATGCTCCTGACGAGCCTTTCTATAACGGGGTAATCCCAAGATAGCCTCGCTCAAGGTGGCCTTCAGCCGCACATGTTTGGCAATCATAACGTTTTCCAGAACACTCATAGTGTTAAAAAGGCGAATGTTTTGGAAGGTACGGGCTATACCCTGGGCTGTAATCTGGTCTGGTCGCCAGCCGGTAATGTCTTGACCAGCGAAAATCACCCTGCCAGTGGTAGGGCGATAGACCCCAGTAATAACGTTAAACACTGTAGTTTTGCCTGCTCCGTTGGGTCCAATTAAACCGATAATTTCACCTTCATTGATGGTTAGATCTAAATCGGCAACCGCCCGTAACCCTCCAAATTCCATGCTTAGCTGTTCAGTACGCAGTATTTCTGCCATCAGTTTGCTTCACCCCGTTTCACCCGGTGGGAACTTCTAATACCCAGCCTATTTAAGACCCAACTCCAGTTAAACTCGTTGGTACCCATTAACCCTCGCCGGTAGAATAGGATTATCAGCAATAGGGCTAAAGAAAATATAACCATTCTCATTCCCGGTATTCCAGGTACTTCCATCCCCAAAAGGTTCATGGGCTGCTCCACAAAACGCAGAACTTCCATGGCTATAGAAAAAATAACTGCAGCTATCACCGATCCGCTCAAGCTCCCCATTCCTCCCAGAACAACAATGAGAAGAATCTGGAATGTAAACGTAAAACGATACATGGTCGGATCAATGGAAGTAATCAGGAAAGACATCAGCGCTCCGGCAATTCCGGCGAAAAAGGCGCCGATGGTAAATGACATCAGCTTGTGCTTGAATATATTAATACCCATGGCCTGGGCGGCTATTTCATTGTCGCGAATAGCCTTAAAAGCATAACCCCAACTGCTGTTTATGATTCTCATTAAAACAAATATAGTAATAATGGCACAGCCCCAATAAACCAGAAGACTGTCCACAGAAGGAATGTTTTTCAAGCCCAAAGCTCCGTTGGTGATAGGGATAACATTGGTCACTACAATACGGATAATTTCCGCAAAGCCCAAAGTAGCTATGGCCAGGTAGTCATCCCGTAAACGCAGCGCTGGAAAGCCAATAAGGAATCCAAACAAGGCGGCAATGATCCCACCCAACAGTATAGCTGGCCATATCGGCCACTCCACATTGGCCAGCCAGGGATGAATTGGTTCCATGAAGTAAATGATTTCTTTGCTGGCAGGAGACATAGTGAGTATCGCAGCTACATAGGAACCAATACACATGAATCCGGCATGACCCAAAGAAAACATCCCCGTAAATCCGAGAATCAAATTCAAACTCAAGGCCAGTATGGCATAGATGGCAGCCAGGTTTAGCACCCGAATATAAAAGCTGTTCATATTGCCCTGAGCTATATACAGAACTCCGAAGGTCAGGAGCACAACTATCAGCGTTAGCATAAGTTCTAATCTCGCGCGCCCTTCCATCTTTACACCTTCTCTACTACGTTTTCACCGAGTATTCCGCCCGGTCTAAATAACAGGATCAGAATAAGTACTATAAAGGCAAAGGCATCACGATAGCCGGATAGTTCGGGCATAAACCCAACCAACATAACCTCGCATATTCCTAAGACGAAACCGCCGATCATGGCTCCGGGAATACTGCCAATACCGCCCATTACTGCAGCTATAAAGCACTTTAGTCCGGGGAATAGCCCCATAAGCGGATCTACCTGCGGATACTGCATGCTCCACATAATACCCCCAACCGCGGCTAAAGCCGAGCCAACGGCAAAGGTGGCAGCAATAACTTTGTTGACATTAACCGCCATCAAACTGGATGTCTCAAAGTCACGGGAAACCGCTCGCATAGCAATGCCCATTTTGGTTTTCTTAACCATAAAGGTTACCAACACCAGCAGAATAATGGTAACCACAGGGATTAGTATGGTTAAAGACAAAAAGGATATATTTCCAATCTGAATGTTCCACACAAGTTCTTCAGGACGTGGGAAGGCTTTGGGCCGTGCCCCTATAGCCACAATTCCCAAATTCTGCAGCAAAAACGAAACCCCAATGGCAGATATCAGTACGGATATGCGGGGAGCACTGCGCAAGGGACGGTAAGCAACCCTTTCGATGCTTACTCCCAACAACGTGGTTAGTACTATAGCAATAGCAAAAGAGATATACCACGGTAGCGTGAATATCAGCATGCCGTAGAAAGCAATATAGGCGGCCACCATCAACAGATCTGCATGGGCGAAGTTTATTAAGCGAATGATGCCGTAAACCATAGTATAACCGATGGCAATTAGCGCATACAAACTGCCCAAAGTAATGCTGTTGGCGACGTTTTGCAGGAAAATGTCCAGGGACAAGCCAACCCACTCCCTTGTGATAAACTTCCTGTTCAAGCAGGACTTGTAAGAATTAGGTTCACAAAGACATACTCCCCCTCAAACCAGAAGGGGAGTATGCTTGCGAGCAATTAACTATTTAGGATCCACTTTGGTTTCGTAAACAAATTGTCCATTCGCAACTTTCTTGATAACAGCGGTTTTGGTAGCATCGCCATTGGCATCCAAGGTGATTATACCGGTAGCTCCTTCGAAACCGCTGGTCTGTGCCAATGCGTCACGAATTGCTTGAGGTTGTGCAGAACCAGCTCTTTCAATGGCATCTTTGGCTAGAATGTAAGTATCAAATCCTAAAGCTGCAAAAGCATTAACCTCTTTGTCGGGATACTTGTCGGCAAATGCTTCCAGGAAAACAGTAGATACTTGGGTAACTGGTTCTTCAGCCGTAAAATGTGTGCTGAAGAAGATATCCTGATAAGCCGTTACCTGGTTTAAGAATTCTTCGGCTTCCCAGGTGTCCCCACCGAGAATAGGAACGTTTATGCCCATTTCCCGGGCTTTAGCTACCAGAATTCCACATTCCATAAAGTTACCAGGAGCATTCCTGTAATGCTTAAGAACGGTCTTTGAAAAAAGAGACGCCCATCAATACAATTAAATTGTGCTGATCCGCGACAGAAAGGCACAATCCAAAAGATTGAGGAGGCGTCCCTATAT
>DLUN01000066.1:5028-6429 GCA_003444615.1 Syntrophomonas sp. | reverse complement strand
CCGGCTGCATCCCTATAAATCCAAAGAATGGTGGAGTAAAATCCAACAGGCGGTAGAAGATACCAGGGGGGAAGTGGTTCTTTATGAACACCAGCTCATTGATGCCTTGTATCACTCTACCTGTGGGGGACAAACTGCCAGTGCCCAAGAAGTTTTTGGCTGTGAAATCGCCTATCTCCAGTCGGTCAAATGTGATTATTGTAAAATTTCTAAACGCTATAAAACCGAGCAGGCTTTTGCCTGGTCGGAAATAGCAGCCATAAGCGGCGAAGGAACCTGTATCCAAGTAATGGCTACCACATCCAGCGGCAGGATCAAACAGGTTAAGGTCAACGAAAAAACCATGAGCGGTCCGGCCTTCCGCCAAGCTTTTGCCCTGCCCTCCACCTGGTGTACCATCAGTGTTAATGAACAGGGAGTCACTATGGTGAGCCGTGGGTATGGTCATGGAGTGGGCCTTTGTCAATATGGGGCTCAAGGAATGGCTCTGCAAGGCAAAAACTATCAACAAATACTCAGGCACTACTATCCCCGCACCCGAATATACAAATTACCTTACTAAAAGTTCTGAAAAGCCTCCCTATAGGAATATATTTAACTAATTCAGTTAGGGAGGCAGAGCATGCAGAACTATATTCGTAAAAGAGCGGTGCGCATAGCTCAGCACATTATTCAAACCACTGACACGGTTAGACAAACTGCAGATGTATTTGGCATATCTAAGAGCACCGTGCATAAAGATGTTTCCGAAAGGCTGCCGCGCATTAACAAGCAGCTGGCCGAAGAGGTAAAACGGGTTCTGGATAAAAATAAAGCTGAGCGGCATTTACGCGGAGGAGAGGCTACCAGGCAAAAATATGCCCGGCATACAACTTCCCAATCATAAAATCATAGCCATAGGCACCAATAAGCGGTAAAATACTATTATAGTCAAAAATGAAGAATTGTGTAGGGAGGGCCTCGCCGCGTGTTCTTTGAGGAAGACATTGGAATTGACCTGGGTACGGCCAGTGTGCTGGTGTTCAAAAAGGGAAAGGGTATTGTACTGCATGAACCTTCAGTCGTTGCTATCGACCGCAATACAGATCGAGTAATTGCGGTTGGTGAAGAAGCCCGGCAGATGTTGGGACGCACTCCTGGGCATATTGTGGCTATTCGTCCCTTAAAAGAAGGCGTCATTGCTGATTACGACACTACTGAAAAGATGCTGACCTATTTTATTCGTAAAGTTTTGGGAAGACGAATGTTTTTCAAACCCCGAGTGATTGTGTGTATTCCCACTGGAGCAACTGATGTAGAAGAAAGAGCTGTTCGTCAGGCTACTTTGTATTCTGGGGCAAGACAAGCTTTTATTATAGAGGAACCACTAGCTGCAGCATTAGGAGCAGGCATAAACATTTC
>DLUN01000066.1:4565-4751 GCA_003444615.1 Syntrophomonas sp. | reverse complement strand
ATTATCCGTTATGTAAGAAGAGAATATAATTTGATGATTGGAGATCGCACTGCGGAAGAATTAAAAGTACAGGTAGGAACAGCCTGGGTAACGGACAAAAACCGGGACCGGGTTATGGATGTTCGTGGTCGGGATTTATTAACAGGACTACCCAAAACCGTCAAGATAACTTCCTATGAAAGCTGG
>DLUN01000066.1:2786-4272 GCA_003444615.1 Syntrophomonas sp. | reverse complement strand
ATAGTAATGACCGGAGGCGGTTCCTTATTGGATGGTCTGGATATACTTCTTTCCAAAGAAACCAATTTACCTGTTCATATCGCTGAAGATCCCATATCCTGTGTAGCAGTAGGAACAGGCAAGGCATTGCATGAGATGCACACACTGTATCGTGTTCGCGGTAAAACTGCCAAGAGACTTATATAAAAACCTGCCCCTTAATGGAATGCATAATACGAGGATTGGTTTGCCCAACCGGTCCTCGTTTTCCTTTTGTTTAAAGTTTTTCGGTATATTTATCGATTATAAATACAGGGAAAATATTGAGGAGGTAGTCCTTTGATTAAAGGAATATATACAGCCGGTTCGGGTATGATGCTGCAAATGGCCCGTCAGGACGTAGTGGCTAATAATTTGGCTAATGTTAATACCACAGGATTTAAGAAAAGCTCTGCCGTAGCCCGGGCTTTTCCAGCTATGCTGATGAGTCGTTTGGGAGAATTGGATACCAGTTCAGAACCCCCCAAGCCTCAAAAACCCGTAATAATTGGTTATCTGGGAACGGGTGCCTGCGTGGACGGTATTATTACCGATAACAGTTTGGGCAACCTTAAACAAACCTACCTGGCCACAGATTTGGCCTTAGGCACGGTAGACACCTACTTAGTGGTGGAGACCCCCAATGATATCGCCTATACTCGGGGAGGAAGCCTTAAGATCAATGGGGACGGACTGTTAACTACCAACCAAGGTTATCCGGTACTTGACGACAACTATGATTATATTTACTTAGAAGGTGAATTCGCCGTCGACGAGATGGGCTATATTACTGATAATGGGGAAGAAATTGCCCGCCTTATGGTAGTGCGCTTCGACAATCAAGAGGAATTGGAAAAGCTGGGAGGAAGTCTATTAATAACCGATCAGGAACCTGAGTTGGTTGATGTGCCCGAGATATTATCCGGATACCTGGAAGAGTCCAATGTGGTGGCGGTTCAGGAAATGGTAACCTTAATCAATGTAGTTCGCAGCTACGAAGCGCTGCAAAAAGTGATTCAATCAGAAGACGAAGCCCTGCAAACCGTTCTGGATGAAGTAGGACGGATTTAACCTGTCAGGTAAAAGTTGATTTTCTAAAGCCCGCGTTTTTATTGGCGGGCTTTTTATGTTTCCATGGTTAAGCTCCTTATTAGGGAGGAAAATATAAACTAAAAGCTAATTTACAGATAGAGAATATTGTTAAATAATTGGAGATTTACATGAATACTCATCCTTCTGTACTGGGCTGTCGCCTTGATCCCCTGACCATGTCGGCAACTTTAGACCGGGTGGAAGATTTAATTGATAAAGCCGACCCAGGGAAACATGCTCACATAATTACCTTAAACGCTGAAATTGCTTACCAGGCCTATTATGATCCGGCTTTACTGGAGCTTATTAACCGGGCGGAGCTAGTTACCGCAGATGGAATAGGCATAGTGTGGGGGGCTCGCCGGCTGGGCATCAA
>DLUN01000066.1:0-2532 GCA_003444615.1 Syntrophomonas sp. | reverse complement strand
GCTCCTCAGATTCTCTTCGTCGGTTTAGGAGCTCCTCGGCAAGAATGGTGGATTGACCAGTATAAAAACCAGTTAAAGGTTCCGGTGTGTATTGGCGTGGGGGGAAGCCTGGATGTAATATCCGGACTTAAACAAAGAGCTCCCGGATGGATCATAAAACTCAATCTGGAATGGCTATACCGTTTGATAGCAGAGCCTTCCCGCTTCAAGCGCCAATTGGTACTACCCCGTTTTGTTGGGCTGGTGATTAAGAGTCGGTTCATGGGAACCAAGTCTAAATAGGTAGAGTTTAATGTGACAAGTAGCAGGGGAGGATTGTAATGGATGATCATAAAGTTTTCGCCCTGGATATAGGCACTCGCAAAATAGTGGGACTGGTTATGGAAAAAACCGAAAAAGGATATAAAGTTACCGGCAGTGAAATGCGGGAACACCAGACCCGAGCCATGCTGGACGGGCAGATTCACGATGTGGAAGCAGTAGCCCAAAGCATATTGGATATTAAGCTGGCATTGGAAAGCAAACTCAATATAAAGCTGGAATCGGCGGCAGCGGCGGCAGCCGGGCGTTCATTAAGAACCACCTCTGGTAAGGCTGTTAAAAAACGCCTGGCTAACAGTGAAATCAGCCGCCAAGAGGTTACTGCCCTGGAATTGGAGGCTGTACAAGAAGCGCAGAACAGACTGGTGTCTGAAGGGCAGCCTGGTAAAGACAGCAGCCAGTATTTCTGTGTGGGCTACAGCATTGTAGATTACCAGCTGGAAAATCAGGTTATAGGAAACCTGGTAGGGCAGATAGGAGCAGAGATTGCCGTAGAAGTGGTAGCCACCTTTTTACCCCGGGTAGTAGTGGATAGTCTATTTTCTTCCCTGAAACGAGCTGATCTGAGTGTACAGAGTCTCACCTTAGAACCTATTGCCGCTATTTCCATAGCTATTCCCCCTAATATGCGCCTGCTCAATCTGGCTCTGGTGGATATTGGCGCGGGCACCTCTGACATTGCTTTGGTTAGAGACGGCAATATATATGGATATGCCATGGTTCCCCTAGGAGGGGATGAACTCACCGAAAAGCTAGCTTCTCATTATCTCTTGGACTTTCTCAGTGCGGAAAAAGTAAAAAGACAGATGTTGGACCATGAAATAATAGACTGCCAGGATATTTTAGGCAACCAGCTGCACCTGCCAGCTGCCGAAGTAAGTGAAGTACTGGAACGTACTGCCGGGGAAATAGCCTTGGCCATTGCAGAATGTATTGTTTCCCTTAACCAAAAAGCTCCCGATGCGGTTATTTGTATAGGTGGAGGAAGCCTGACCGTCAATCTCATGGGATTGCTGGCTTCAGCACTGGGCTTGCCGGCTAACCGGGTGGGGACACGTACGCCCCAGGCTTTGGACAATATAACCGTAAATCCGGACTACTTAAAAGGACCTCAGGGAGTAACACCCTTAGGCATTGCTTATCATGCCTTAAGTTCACCTATGGTACCTTTTATTCGTGTCCAGGTTAATGAACGGGAGATTCCTATGTGGAATATGGGCGACCTTACGGTAGCCAGTGCTTTGCTGAGTTCCGGGATTTCCTTGACGAATATTTATGGTAGGCCGGGTTTAGGCAAAACTATAGAATTAAATGGTGCGGTAAAGGTCTTTAAAGGTCAATTAGGAACACCTCCCCAGATCCAAGTAAATGGAAGAGAGGCCTCTTTGGATGCCCTTGTAAAAGAAGGTGACCGCATTAGCTATCAACCGGGTACAGATGGAACTGATGCCCGCATTTTTATTAAAGATCTGATGACCCTTAATTCTGGGATGGTTTGGGTAAACGGTGAAGAGTTGCCGTTGACACCAACCTTTACAGTTAATGGACAGAGGTGGGATGTGGAAGAGGAAATCCCCGACCGCGCCCAGGTAAAAGTTTGGCCAGCTGCTCGTTTGGACAATGTACTGCTGCAAGCGGGGCTATCATTAGAAATGCTGCAGGAAAGGATTTACCATTATCGATTAAATGGTGAAGATAGAACCTGCCGTTGGTTGCCGGTGCAGGTTAGCGTAAATGGAAAACCGGGACAGCTGCAAGACTTTATTGAATTCGGAGATCGCATCGAGTATCGCTTAAATTCCGTTCAGCCCAGGTTGAGAGATATTCCAGAGAGTCAGGAGTTGTGCAACTTAAAAGTAACGGTAAACCAACAGCCAGTGGAATTAAGCTGTGGGGAGCCCCGTATAGTAATGAATGGACAGGAAGTGGAGCTGGATGCTCTTTTAATAGATGGAGCAGAGCTGCAGGTGGATGGCAGCCAATCCCAAGCCATACTCAGCGATATATTTCGGGTAATAGAATTCAAACCTAGTGTTAGCGGGAGATTAATTATGCGGGTGGATGGAGAGGAAGCCGGTTTTACTACCCCTATAAGCGATGGCAGCGAGATACAACTCACCTGGGAGTGATACCTTTCCGAATTCATCACAGCGACCTTAATTGTATCCGCAAGGATATACGCAAACCACGGCCTGTCTCTTATACACATCT
>DLUN01000060.1 GCA_003444615.1 Syntrophomonas sp. | reverse complement strand
AGGCTATGAAGGGAAGCAACAGTGAAATCCCTTGATCACAGAGAGCCGGTGTAGCTGGAAGCCGGTATCAATATTTCATCTGGACATCGTCCCGGAGCCGCTATCTGAACAGCCCTAGCGCTTAGTAGGTGTGCCGGACGCTGCAAGTCCGTTATCAAGGAAACTATTAAGCGGTTGCTTTACTTTATAAGATAAGCAACAAGCAGGGTGGTACCGCGGGAATTCCCTCTCGTCCCTGAACGGACGAGAGGGTTTTTTATATTCAAAAATGGTTGAACTGCCGAGGGAAAAGGCTGGTACAGCAGGGAGGAATGTAGATGAAAAGTGAGCAGGTCAAAATAGGATTAGAAAAAGCACCCCATCGAGCACTGTTCAAAGCACTCGGTCTCACTGATGAAGAAATGGCACTTCCATTAATCGGCATTGTCAATTCTCACAATGAGATTATTCCTGGACATATAAACCTGGATAAAATTGCGGAAGCTGTAAAAGCAGGAGTTCGCCTGGCGGGAGGAACCCCCATGGAGTTCCAAACTATTGGCGTGTGTGATGGCATTGCCATGAATCACATTGGTATGAAATACTCCCTGGGCAGCCGTGAACTTATTGCCGATTCAGTGGAAATCATGGCCACTGCCCATGCCTTTGATGCTTTAGTGTTTATACCTAACTGCGACAAAATAGTTCCCGGAATGCTGATGGCCGCAGCCCGGCTGAATATACCTTCTATTTTTGTCAGCGGCGGTCCTATGCTGGCCGGACGCGTAAAAAACAGTGCTGTCAGTCTTACTCAGGTTTTTGAAGGGGTGGGCGCGGCTGCTGCGGGTCGGATTCAGCCTGAGGACCTGGTGGAATTGGAAGAGAATGCCTGCCCCACCTGTGGATCATGTTCCGGCATGTTTACCGCTAATTCCATGAACTGCCTTACCGAAGCCTTGGGGATGGCTTTGCCTGGCAACGGCACTATTCCGGCGGTTTACTCTGAGCGCATCCGTTTGGCTAAGAAAACAGGTATGAAAATCATGGAACTGTTGGAGAAGAACATACGTCCTCTGGACATCTTAATTCCCCAGGCTTTTAACAATGCTGTAAGAATGGATATGGCCATAGGTTGTTCTACCAATTCCGTACTACACCTTCTGGCTATTGCCAGTGAAGCCGGAGTAGATATTGATTTGGATATCTTTAATCAGATGAGCGCCCAAACTCCTCATTTATGTAAGCTCAGCCCTGCGGGCGGTCACCATATTGAAGACCTGCACCGGGCCGGAGGAGTTCAGGCTTTGATGAATGAGCTTAATAAAGGCGGTTTGCTGCATACCGACTGCCTGACGGTAACCGGACAGACCGTGGGCGAGAACATAGCCCAGCATCCTGTCCTGGACTACGAGGTAATCAGGCCTCTGGATAATCCCCACAGTGAAACAGGTGGTCTAGCTATTCTATTTGGTAACCTAGCCCCGGAAGGTGCGGTGGTTAAAAAGGGCGCAGTAGCCGAAGAAATGATGCAGCATGAAGGACCAGCAAGAGTGTTTAATTCCGAGGAGGAAGCCGTAGAAGCTATTTTATCCAACCGTATTCTTCCCGGTGATGTTATAGTTATTCGCTATGAAGGGCCACGGGGGGGCCCAGGGATGAGAGAAATGCTTACCCCTACTTCTGCGGTGGCCGGTATGGGCCTGGACAAGGAGGTGGCATTAATCACCGATGGACGATTCTCTGGGGCGACCCGTGGAGCTTCCATCGGCCATGTATCTCCAGAAGCGGCGGCAGGGGGTCCTATCGCTCTAGTAGAGGAAGGGGACAGGATACGTATCGATATTCTAGCCAACCGTTTGGAGCTATTAGTGGATGAACAGGAATTATCCCGCCGTCGAGATCTATGGACTACACCTGAGCCGCGAATAAAAAGCGGTTATATGAAACGATATGCTGAGATGGTGCAATCAGCAAGTTCCGGAGCTATTTTCCGAAAGTAGCTGATACGCAAATTCCTACTCGAAGCGGGCCATCATCAGCCCGCTTTTATCATATAAAGGTTTTGCCAAGCAGGTATGCTGTTTAATACAGCGAAGTATTACTATCCCTATAGCCTTAAGTTTAGGTAAGGGAAATTTACTTGGAGGTGACTGTATGAAGTTAAGAGGTGCCGAGATACTGCTGCAGTGCCTGCAAATGGAAGGGGTTGACACCATTTTTGGTTATCCCGGCGGTGCAGTGCTACCTATTTACGATGCCCTCTATAATTCTGATATTAGACATATATTAGTACGACATGAACAAGGGGCCGCCCACGCTGCCGACGCTTATGCGCGGGTGACCGGCAAAGTGGGAGTCTGCTTGAGTACTTCTGGTCCGGGGGCTACCAATCTGGTAACCGGGATAGCTACGGCTAATATGGACTCCATACCGATTATATGTTTGACCGGGCAGGTAGGTTCCTTCCTGATTGGCCGGGATGCTTTCCAGGAAGCTGACATCACGGGGATTACTCTTCCTATAACCAAGCACAACTATCTAATCGAAAGGACCGAAGATATTGAACAGGTGATCCGGGAGGCTTTCTACATTGCCCAAACTAATCGACCAGGACCGGTGGTAATAGACTTACCTAAAGATGTCATGGAACGGGTGATAGACTGGGAGCCCCACAACCAAGAGGTTAACATTCGAGGCTACCGGGTTATGAAAGGCTTTAATTATGGGCAGGTAATAACGGCTGTAGACCTGATCCAAAAGGCCCAAAAGCCGGTTATATATGCTGGAGGCGGGGTAGTTTCTTCCAATGCCTCCGAAGAATTACTCAAATTAGCGGAGAGTCAGAAGATCCCAGTAACCACTACCCTCATGGGGATAGGCGGTTTCCCAACCACACACTATTTGTCATTGGGAATGTTGGGTATGCATGGCACCCGTTATGCGAATTATGCTATCGGTGAATGTGACCTACTTATAGCCGCCGGAGTACGGTTTGACGACCGGGTTACCGGGAAGATAGAGACCTTTGCTCCTCATGCCAAAGTAATTCATATTGACATAGATGCTGCGGAAATAGGCAAAAATGTAGCTGTAGACATTCCCATAGTAGGTGATGTGGGAGATGTTTTGGAGGCTATCAACAATCGCCTGAATCCGGTGGAAGAGCGGCAGGAGTGGCTGTCTATAATTGATCGCTGGAAAGAGCAGTATCCTCTGCGGTACGGGAATTCAGCGGAAGGCCGTATCATGCCCCAGCATATTATTGAAAAAATATATGAGCTTACGCAAGGGGAAGCCATTATAACTACTGAAGTAGGACAAAACCAGATGTGGGCCGCTCAGTATTATAAATTCAAGCAGCCCCGTACTTTTATTACCTCGGGCGGCTTAGGCACGATGGGATTTGGACTTCCGGCGGCTGTGGGAGCTAAAATGGCCCGGCCGGATATGCCAGTGATTAATGTAGCCGGAGACGGCAGCATTCAGATGAATATTCAAGAATTAGGCACAGCTGTTCAGTACAAGTTACCTATTATAATATGTATTCTCAACAATCAGTTCTTAGGCATGGTACGCCAGTGGCAAAGCCTGTTTTATGGAGGGCGCTATTCTCATACCGACATCAGCGTGCAGCCTGATTTTGTTAAACTGGCGGAAGCCTATGGGGCCGTGGGAATAAGAGTAAAAGATACTCAGGAAGTGGATAATGCACTGAGACAGGCGTTACAGGTGAATGATCGGCCGGTAATAATTGACTTCTGGGTAGACCGGGAGGCCAATGTTTATCCTATGGTCCCGCCGGGCGGATCCCTGGACAATATGCTGGGAGGTGATTGTTGATGGCCCATATCCTGTCAGTAACCGTAGAAAACAAACCGGGCGTATTGACCCGGGTGACAACCCTGTTCCGCCGCCGCGGATATAACATTGAAAGTCTGGCGGTAGGAGCTACCGAAGATCCCAGCATCTCCCGCATGACCATAGTGGTTGATGGTGATGATCGAATATTAGAGCAGGTTACTAAACAGTTATATAAACTGGTTGAAGTTATCAAGATTATAGATATTACTGAGGAACGGGCTGTGGAAAGGGAACTGGTCTTAATAAAGGTAAAAGCCGATGCCAATGTACGGGCGGAAATAGTGCAGATTGTGGACATATTCAGAGCCCGAATTGTAGATATTGGACGTAATTCCCTGATTATCGAAGCCACCGGAGATTCCGGCAAGATAGATGCTATTGAAGACTCCCTAAAGCCTTTTGGTATTATCGAGCTGGTCCGCACCGGTAAGGTAGCTATGGTGCGGGGTGGAGGAAAATAGTAGCGGTATAGAAGCCGTACAATAAAAAGGAGGAATGAAAAACATGGCTAGAATGTTTTATGATGCAGATGC
>DLUN01000204.1:16806-18600 GCA_003444615.1 Syntrophomonas sp. | reverse complement strand
CAGTATAATATCCTGCTCATCTAAAGCAGCTTTAAGGCGCCGGTGAATTGGAACTGGATTTTCTACATCCAGTCCAGGCAACAAAATTCTTTGGCAAGTGACTCTGGCTGGAATCTTAGCCATCTGCTCAATCCCAACGTGGTCATAGGCAAATGCCTCATCCACCAGTGACACTGTCACCTGCCCTAACACCTTGGTCTGGCAAGCAATCCTTTCACTACTGTTAATTTCATCGGGTAAAAGCAAACTGCGTTCATAATCTTCTATGGGACTCAGGTCTCCCCGGGCTTTTACTTTGCATTTACCGCATATCCCCCGTCCGCCACAGGTTCCTCCGGGGTTGAGCCCTCCTTCAATTAGCGCTTCCCAAAGGCTTTTACCTGGCAGAGTCCACACCACCTGCCTTGGTCCGGCGTCGGTATTCACCTGGATTTTGATCGGTTCACTCAACTGTTATGCCTCCACTAGTATGAATGAGTTTTGGTTTTGACATGAAAAAGGCGGCTATTTGCCGCCCAGATAAATTACGTTGGTAGTTAAAAAACTTGTTTTTTTACTGTTACCACATTTTATTTCTTCCTAAGATTTTGACCAACCGTTATTCAGATTTGGTTTCTGCCATCAGGGCAAAAGCAAAAATAAACACCCAGATTAATGAAACCAACAAAGCATTAGTAGCCACGCCGTAATCGCCACTGGCTCCAATGGCTTTATTGCCCATGGAATAATAGACATTAAAACCAATCAATCCAACTCCGGTAAGAATGTAGATAATCTTCTTTATTCCTGCCGAAAGCTGGAATTTCTTGGCCCAAGTACAGAATTTCAGAAATATTAAGATTCCCAAAATTACTGTCAGGAATGCGACCAAGTTATTTTGAAAGATTTCCACTACCTGTACCCCCCTCCTGGCCTTTACTGAATATTGTATTCCAATTCCCCGATTGAAACAAGAACACTAAAAATCCACCGTAGCTTAGCGTTCCCTCTCTTGAATTTATATTCTCCAAAGAAAAGTAGTCTCCTGCTGGTAAATGCATATTCTGACATAATTATTTTTTTAATATCATCCTTTACACCTTCACATATTTTATGTACAATAATGGTTGCTAACCAAAGCAAGTAAATCGGATAGTCGCAGATTTATTATCTGAGGAAAGTCGGAGCTCCGCAGGGCAGGGTGCTGGATAACGTCCAGTGGGGGCGACCCTAAGGCAAGTGCCACAGAAACAAACCGCCTGGCAGAGTCAGGTAAGGGTGGAACGGTGAGGTAAGAGCTCACCAGCGTTTAGGCGACTAAACGGCTCGGTAAACCCCACCCGGAGCAAGACCAAATAGAGGAACAAAGAGTTGCCCGCTCTGTTCCCGGGTAAGGTCGCTAGAGGTGTCAGGCAACTGGCATCCCAGATAGATGACTATCTAATACAGAACTCCGCTTACAGATTTGCTTGCTACGTACATTAACGGAGCCGTTCCCATCCATGATAGGAACGGCTCTTTTGATTCTGGGATTAACGGATATTGTTATTATCCCGATTCCGGTTCTTCAGATCATTATTCCGGTCATCTCTATTGTCCCGGCGGTTCTGCAGATTATTGTCGTTTCTATTTTGCTGTTTGTTGTCCTGGCGCTTGCGATTGTCATTCCGGTCGCTCACAAATCATCCTCCTTTTTATTATGACAATGACAGCCTTGGTGGCTTAATTTTATTCTGTCTAAAATAGATAAAGTTATGCAGTATAATAGCGTTTTGTCTTCCATTTTTTTCTATATTATTAATAATGCAATATATT
>DLUN01000204.1:10311-16602 GCA_003444615.1 Syntrophomonas sp. | reverse complement strand
GATAACCCGTATATGGGGGTTGTTTATATTAATGCCGACTGCGAGATTCTTTTGGTTAATGAAACCTTTGCAGATATTGTTGGCATTGAACGCAATGATTTAATCGGCTTGAATATACGCCAGGTTGTGCCCGCATCACGCCTTCCGCAGACAGTTAAAACTGGTGAGGCAAGCCTTTGTGAAATATGCTCGGTTAATAACAAAGAAATGATTTCTATGCGTATACCCATCTACAGCAACGGAAAGATAATTGGTGCCATGGCCAAAACTCTATTTCTGGACATGGCAACCGCTAAACTTATGGCCGAAATGGTGTCCATGCTCGATGATGACTGCCGTAATTTCAACAGTAAGTATCAAACTAAATATACATTAGATGATATAATTGGCAACAATCCCCTTATTGCTCGAATCAAAACTTGGTGTACTCAAGTAGCTAACAATGTATCAAATGTTTTAATCATAGGTGAAAGTGGCACCGGCAAAGAATTATTTGCTCATGCTATACATAATGCCGGTATACGCAGGAACTTCCCTTTTATCCGTATTAACTGCGCTTGTATTCCTGAAAATTTAATGGAATCCGAATTATTCGGTTATGAAGAAGGTGCATTCACCGGGGCTCTAAAAGGAGGTAAAAAAGGCAAATTCGAACTGGCTAATCGGGGTACTATATTTTTTGACGAAATTGGAGAAATGCCTCTGGCTATGCAAACCAAACTCTTGACTTTCCTGCAGGAACGAGAGTTTGAACGTATAGGAGGCAGTGATCTCATTTACTCAGATGCCCGGGTCATTGCTGCTACCAATACCGATCTGGAAAAGGCTGTAGCCGATGGCCGTTTTCGCGAGGACTTGTATTACCGACTCAATGTTGTAACCATGATGCTTCCGCCTTTACGGGATCGAACGGATGATATTGAACCTTTGGTCAATCATCTAATCCCGAAATTAAATGGCAAACTAAATACTTCCGTGGAAGGTATTGAAGAGGAAGCTCTGGACATGCTTATAAACTACCATTGGCCTGGCAACATTCGCGAATTGGAAAACCTTCTGGAACGAGCTATAAATCTGGCTCATCTGGATGGAGTACGTTACTTGCGTCCCAAACACTTCCCCACTTTATTAAAGAAAGACTCTTATGTGAAAAACCGGCCAACCACCTTAAATGCGGCCATTGAATCTTTAGAATACCAACTGATCATGAACACCCTGCGTTCCAACAATTATAATAAAAGCATAACGGCTAAGCAGCTAGATATCCATCCCTCTGTTCTCTATCGCAAATTAAAAAAATACAATATCAGTTAGTTATCAAACCAGCAAAAAAGATAGCCCTGTTTTTGATTATCCGGTCTCGCAATATGCGAGACATTTTTTATTTTTGAGAAATCGGTTTATTCCCCTTTTTACAAAGCATCGCTCTGAAAACCTCTTCTCATTTTGAGAAATTAAAGTATTCATTTACTAAGAGATAAAAGGTCGCTTAGCCCGTTATTACCGCAATAGGAGTAATTGACAAAATATTGGCATGATTTTTGCTATATAAAGTTAACAAAGGAGGGGATAAATAACTATATAGAAGAGAAATAGGGCTAGAGTATTACAGAATAATACACCACAAACGCCCATGGTTAATTGTCCCCGCCACAAAAAAATTATAAACTATATTGATTTGGAAGGAGTAGGTAATTAGTGCGAGAAGTTGTAATCGTTAGTGCATGCCGCACGGCTATCGGTAAGTTCTTAGGTAGCTTGAAAGATGTACAGGCGAAAGAGCTGGCCATTACGGCTGGTCAAGCAGCCATTGAGCGGGCTGGAATCCCTACCGATATTATTGATGAGCTAGTGGTGGGACAGGTATATCCACACATGCAGGGGTCACTTCCTTCCCGTCAGGTAGCTATGGCTTTAGGGCTACCGGTAAAAAGCAATGCCTGTAATGTGAACCAGAATTGTGCTTCCGGTATGCGTGCCCTGGAGATTGCCAGCCATAACATATTATTAGGCGATACCGAAGTTGCTCTGGTAATTGGAGTAGAAAGCATGTCTAATATTCCTTACATGTTAGCCAAAGCCCGTACCGGTTATCGTATGGGGCCTGGCTCTATTGAAGACGCCATGCTTCGTGATGGACTGGTTGATGATATGGTGCCTGGTCATATGGGGATTACCGCTGAAAATGTAGCGGAAAGATACGGTATTACCCGAGAAGAATGCGACCAACTGGCATTGATGAGCCACCAGAGGGCCACCAGGGCTGTCCGAGAAGGCTTTTTTAAGCGAGAAGTAATACCGGTAGAAATAAAAAGTAAAAAAGGTATTACTCATTATGAGACCGATGAACATATGATTCCCGATGCCAGTCTCGAGGCCATGGCTAAACTTCCTTCAGCTTTCAAGAAAGGTGGCGTAGTAACCGCCGCCAATGCATCTGGAATCAATGATGCTGCCGCTGCCGTGGTAGTGATGTCGAAACAAAAAGCGCAGGAACTAGGCATTAAGCCTTTAATGAAACTGATAACTTTTGCTGCTGAGGGAGTAGACCCCAAGGTAATGGGATTAGGTCCAGCGGTAGCTATTCCTAAAGCCCTCAAACTAGCGGGCTTGAAATTCGAAGATGTGGAATACTGGGAAATCAATGAGGCATTTGCGGCTCAATTCTTAGGAGTAGGCCGCATGCTCAAGGAAGAATTCGGCATCGAACTGGATATGGATAAATGCAATCATAACGGTTCGGGTATTGCTCTGGGTCATCCGGTGGGATGTACTGCCCTCAGAATCATTGTTTCTCTGTATTATGAAATGGAACGGTTAAACCTGACTGTGGGTGGTGCCTCCCTATGTGTAGGTGGAGGTCCGGCCATGGCATCTCTTTGGACTAGAGATATATAGAAATAAATAATAAGGGTACTAGAGATAATTTGCAGCTTTCCAGGTAAAAGAAAAGAAATATTTTTCGGGTTATTACCAGGTCCTAGGGCAATAACCTTGGGTTCTGCGATGTTTGTTGAGGTGAAGTTATTATACCTCGGAAAGCTGCCTATAAATAGGGGGGGTATTAAATGGCAGGTAATTTTGCCTATCTAAATACACGCGATCTGGAATTTATCATTCAGGAATGGCTTCCTACCGAAAAAGTATTCAACTATGACCGCTACAAAGAATACTATTCCAAAGATGACGTGAAAACCTTTTTGGCTCCCGTTCTCAAAATGGCCAAAGAAGTAATCGAGCCTACCAATGACGATGGTGATAAAAATCCGGCAAGGCTGGTGGACGGAAAAGCAGTCTTGCCCAAGAGCTTTGGTCCTTTATACAAAATGATTCAATCAGAAGGATGGGGCACCAGTAATATTGACAGATCAGAGGGAGCTTTAGTTATGCCCCATATTCTGCAGGCGGCAGTTAATGAACTTATAACCGCAGCTAACCCGGTATTTTATACTTATATCATGCTTGCTAATGGTGCTGGAGATTTAATTCAGACTTTTGCTGATGAAGACTTGAAGGAAATGTTTCTGCCCAAAATGATGGATGGAACCTGGGCAGGTACCATGTGCCTGACCGAGCCCAGTGCCGGGTCAGATGTGGGAGATATTCTTTCTAAAGCTTACCCAACTGATGATCCTCGTATCTTTAAGATTAAAGGGAACAAAATATTCATTACCGGTGGTGACAATGATTTTACAGAAAACATTATTCATTTGTTCTTAGCCCGAGTAGAAGGAGCTCGACCGGGCACCAGTGGTATTTCCTTGTTTATCGTGCCCAAATACTGGGTTAATGCTGATGGCAGCTTGGAAGACAATGATGTGGTCACTACTGCTCTAGAGCATAAGCTAGGCCAACATGGTTCCGCCACTGCTGCTCTGGCCTTCGGTGAGAATAATAACTGCCGTGGTTGGCTGATTGGCAGGAATCCTCTGGATAACGGTGGCCGGGGCGAGGGTATGGCCCAGATGTTCCAGATGATGAACTTAGCCCGAATGGAGACTGGTCATATGGCCCTGGCCTGTGTTGCCAATGCATTTTACAATGTACGTGATTACACCCGGGAAAGAGTACAAGGCCGGCCTTTTACCAATCCCCGTGGAGAAAGAGTTGCCATCATCAACCACGAAGATATTCGTCGCACATTAATAATGGGTAAAGCTTATACAGAAGCATTTCGAGCTATGCTCATGAAGGCTCTATTTCATTTTGACATCCGTCAAGATGATCCTGACCCAGCCGAGAGACAAAGAGCTCGGTATTACGTGGACATCGTTACTCCCCTTTGCAAAGCTTTCCCCAGTGACGAAGGATGGTGGTTGTGTGGCGAAGCTATTCAAGCTTATGGTGGCTATGGCTACTGCGAAGAGTATCCGGTAGCTCAGATTGCCCGTGATATGAAAATCTACTCTATATGGGAGGGAACCAATTATATTCAGTCCCTGGATTTGGTAGGACGCAAAATGGGCCTGGAAAATGGCCAGGTATTTGCGGACTTCATTCAGGAAATCCGGGACTTTTATGCCGCTCACAAAAATACAGTCGAACTTAAAAAGGAATTTAATAACCTGGGAACCGCATTGCAAGCCTTTGATGAAATAGTGCAAATCTTACAAGATTGGCGTTCCAACAATCCTGCCTTGATTCCGACCTATTCCCGCCGGGTGCTGACAGCTACTTCGGAGCTTCATGCCTCCCACCTGTTGTTGGATCAAGCCTTGGTGGCCTTGAAAAAAATTAACGAATTGGGCAAGGATCATTATGACTATAATTTCTACATCGGCAAGGTAGCAGTTGCACGCTGGTTCCTACGGAATGTAACCCCCCATATTGTATATCTAGCCAATGTAATCGTTGATGCTGATACTTCAGCCCTGGATATACCACTGGAATCATTCAACTTTTAACCTTGATGTTAAACCAAACACCCCCCGTTATTTCCAAGTAACGGGGGGTGTGCTGTCCGCTTCAGTTTTAGTAATTATCCTGTTGGTTCGATCTCCGCCATATATTCATTTGCTGGGCTGCTTTAATAAGTTCATCCCGGAAATTTGGATGAGCAATTTCTATCAGCATCTCTGCCCGCTTCCAGGTAGGTTTACCTTTTAATCTTACTTTCCCATACTCAGTAACGATAAAATCTACCGCCGTGCGAGGGGTAGTAACTATACTGCCCGGGGTAAGCATAGGAACGATACGGGAATGAGTATTCCCTTCTTTATCAGTGTAAGTACTGTTTAAGCATAAAAAGCTCTTGCCGCCCTTAGAATACCAGGCCCCGGTAATAAAATCCAATTGTCCCCCTGTGCCTGATACTTGCCGGGGTCCAGCACTTTCAGAACAGATCTGACTGAAAAGATCCACCTGTACTATATTATTAATGGCCACTACCCGGTCATTAAGGGCAATAATGCGGGGATTGTTGGTATAGCGGCCACAGTGGCTGGCCATTAGCGGGTTCTGATGCATGAAATCATAGGTTTTGCGAGAACCCATAGCAAAGGAAAAGGCAATTTTACCCCGATCAGTAGTTTTATAAAGACCGGTAACTACACCTTCGTGAAAAAGACGGGTCATGGCTTCAGTATACATCTCGGTATGAATCCCCAGGTCTCTTAGACCAGCATCACACATTAATTCTCCCAACAGATTAGGTAAGGCACCGATTCCCAACTGCAGGCAGGATCGATCCTCAATCTCTTCCAGAATAAGCCGGGCCATAGCCTGATCAGCTTCAGTGGCTTCTTTAGCTGGCGGAAGCTCAAATAAAGGTGTGTTACTGCCTTCAATAATATAATCCACCATGGAAATATGTATGGCATCCTCACTTCCCCCCGGAATTCGGGGCATATTTTCATTTACCTCCAGGATCACCTTATCAGCCTTCATGCAACCCTCAAAACTGTATGTGTTGGCCGGGCCAAAGGAAAAATAACCATAGCGGTCCATAGGACTAACCTGCTGTACGTAATAATCTAACTTGTCTATGTAATTCGCAATCACATCCTGCAGTTGACTGAACTGGATGGGACAGTAAAACATTTTACCCTGATCATGCAGCTTACGATCCTGTACCCCGAAAAACCAGTTATTACAAGTAAAATGCTCTGGCCCTGCCGTAGGAGACTCCATTATAGGCCAGGGCATATCACCACAGCAGTAAACCTGAACATCAGTGAGCTCATCTGCCCGGGCAGCCAGCTCATTATCGAAGTCAACCGGTCTTCCCAGAAAAGTGGCATACATGATAGTGTCGCCTGTTTTGACCAAATTCGCAGCCTGACTAGCCGTAAT
>DLUN01000204.1:1996-10072 GCA_003444615.1 Syntrophomonas sp. | reverse complement strand
ATATAATTTGCCACAACATTCCTGTACATATTTTGTTCTATTCTCTTGAAAAAAGGTTTTCTAAATATAAGATCGGCAATAAAAAAACTGCCCATACTAGGATTGTAACTGTGTAAGAAATAAAATTACTGTCGCGTATTCTGCAGCCTTATAGTCCGGCTTCGTTTAGGGTAATGATTAACATTATGCCCTGCCAAGTCCGTGTGACTCGCGCATATTTTTTAGGTATTCGCTCAGGAAGTTGTGCCCCCGGTCAGCGGAAAACCCACCAGGAGAATTTTTCGGAAGGACAAACTAAGGGTTGGATATGCATCTCTATCTAAATATACACTCTGGTTTCATATTCTACTTCAATCGCTCTTTTCCTTCATGAAAGTGCCTTTCCATCCGAAGTTAGCCCTGTAATACCGAAATCCATTTTTGCATACCAAGCCCAAGAAAAGCTAAACGCACCCGGGGAATCCCAGGCGCGTTTCTCAGATTTTAGATTAAATCTGTTTTTAACGGCGGTCATCGCAGCAATGCTGCCTGTAGCCCACCACCAGTTTGGGCCACAGTCTGCTATCCGGATGTTCACTGCTATAAAAACCAACCAGACTGTTAACTTCCTCATTACCTATTAACATAAGACCGTTATTGGCAGCGCAGCCAGAATACCAATCCTCTACCAGAGAACGGATGTGAAACTTTATCTCTCCGAATTGTCCTGGACTGACAGTAGTACAATCTACCGGATCCGGATCGAACAAAGGCTGATTATCCCACGTTACTGCAAACTCTTTCCAGGGCTGCAGGATACGATGGGCACAAACCTGGATATCATACGGGACTTCATTACGATAAATGTCTAATACCAGGTAGGCATAGCATATTTCGCTGTTGGGTGGAATGAAGTTGCAGCACAAACTGCACAGGTCAAATTGTACCAGACTGCGGTAGTCATCCTGGCAGGGACAAGGGCAAGGCACCGTGGGGCAGTCAAACTGGCTCACATATAAAAACGGTACCCGACCAAAGTTTTTCTTAGGATAGAACTCTGCAATATAAGTCTCCTGTTCAGGAAAAAAGCAGATTTCAGTACAGCGGCGGTCGTGTTTATCATGATGGTGATCACTTCTTTCAGACATTATTCACCCTCCTTTCCTCTTTAGTACACAATATGGTGAGGATGGCAAAAGGTTACCTGTCTGGAGTATATTAACTTTGCAGCTACTACATTAACGGCAGAGGCTTGAAGTGTCACTATACGCGAAATTGCTGGGCGGCTTGGTAGGGGGCATCGCTGGGTGCACCGGCCTGGTTTCAGAAGGGTAAGGTGATTAAGCGATTAGCCTAATTCACCTGTATTCTGAAGTATGACTTCTACGTCCACATTAATCAGCACATCTTCGATAAAACCCTGCTCCAGCTGGGGGGCGATCTCCTGGCGCCATTTGGCCAAAGCATAAGGAGTTATATCAATCGCATCTATACGGAGCTCCTCCTGCATAAATTCAATAAAATCTTGCATTTGCATCTTCAAATCATCAGCTACAGCCTCTTCTATCTCCCGCAAATGCTGCTCCTCATACAGAGTCGAACTGTGCTGAACAACTGCGTGTTCAACCAATCGGCCTTTTAAGGTAACCTGAATATCAAAAACGATCAGTTCACCTTGCCGGCTGACTTTCACTTTCCGCTGATTAGCAACAAAAACTGTTCCTTCATCATATAACTGTCCGTCCTTATAGAGGGAAAAGGGGATCCATCCATGAGCCTTTTTTCCGCTCAATAGTACCAGACTTCTGGTCTCCATTCGATCCAATTGGGCAATCATCCGGTCCTGAGCAAACAGTGCACAGCCGGTTAGTTCCACTCCCTGTTGGTTGTCAGCGGGCTGCAAAACCGGGACCGCCACGGCCATGCCTGGTGCGTATGAATCAGCAGCCAAGCAGAACAGGGAAGTACGAGGAACAAAGGCCCGCTCGGGAATGATTTGCAGCAAGCTGATCAAAACATCACTGACCCTTTTAATATCCTTTTTGGCCATAAAATGCAGCAGTTCTTCGGCCCGCCCGTTTACCACTGCAACGTTAATAGACGGTTTAACCCGCGGTTCCCGCATGTTGGGGTCAATAATATTTCTGAAACCCTGTCGAGCTAAATCCTTACCAATTAACATAACCTGCAGCTGGGAAAGGGTATACTGCCTGGGTTCGTTGTAAGCCCGTCGGCTCCGGGTCTCTCCTACCGTCTGGGCAGAATAAGTTCCTATTTTTTCGTCTTCCTCTACCACTGCCGCCAGCAGAGCAGTAACCGCTACCTTCCCGGCTTCTCCAGAAGGGGGAGTGTCATAACCGGCTATCAAGCTAATATCTAAATTCTCCACATCTATGGTATCCCAGCAGCCGCACAGCAGAGTGCTCATAGCCAGAATAACAACTATTACCATCCATCGATATTTCATAAACTTTTCTGCCTCCTCAGTACGGAAACTAGAAGATAAAGCAGGGGGTAGCCCAGTGAAATGGCTATAAATGCGTAACCCACATAGTCAGCCAGGGCAAAGACTTGCAGCAGGTTATCCGGTTGCAAGGATAATACATATATACCCGCTCCCACCCCCAGAACTATCCAGGCATAATAGCGGTTGAAGTCCAGATTAAAAGCACGCGTAAAAGCGTAGCTGGCCGACATACTCAGATTCATAATTGGCCTGACACCCAGGGTGACCCACAGCAGCAAGAAAACCAGCTCCAACCTGCCCAGGGCAGAAGAATAGGGTATCTTCAGAAGAGTAACAACCGGCCAGGTGAAAAACTGCAGCCCTTCATGGCCGAAAACCATCAGTCCCACTACCACTATCATTAAATATATCAAGACAGTAATGCCCTCCCCTATCAGGGCTGCTTTTAAGATTTCGCCCCGGTGCTGAACCATGGCATAAGTAACCAACAGCACTTCACATCCGGCGTAAGCGTATACTATCTTCAGACTTCCCTGCATTAATCCATTAATATCAACATCTCCTACCGGCAGTAAATTCAGATAAGTGCCCTGGGTGATTCCAGCGCCAATGATCATCAATAGGTCAATAATCAATAAGTAAAAAAGAAACTCATTGAGCCGGCCGATTACTTTTGCTCCTTTGCTGACGGCATAAACCACGCTTAACGTACAGACCAGGGACACTGCCCAGATGGGAGTCCTGGGCAGTATAAATACGCAGGTGATTTCCGTAAACATTCTTATTACTACTGACTGGACTACTGTCGCATAGCCCACGAAAATCAAAATCAGCAGAGTACCCAAAAATTTTCCAAACAGCTGGTGACTGACGTTGGCAAAATCAGCATCCCGAAAACGGTTCAGTAGCGCTACTATCAAAAAAACCGCTGCCAAGGGAAAAACAGCTCCGACAATCACAGCCAGCCAGGCATGATGCCCGGCCTCTGCAGCCACCACTCGAGGGAGGCTCAGCATGGCGGTGGCCACCTGGGTTCCCACAATAATAAATATCAGCTGTTTACTGGTTATTTCAAAGCGAGTTCTATCCATTCTGCTGTCCCTGCCGTTGCCGATCCATTACTGGAATAGATTGAGGACGGTATTTGAGTCGATAGATAAAGCCTCTGAACAGCGTATCCTGCAGATCACCAAAGCGCACCGGTCCAAAGGGGGTAAAATAAGGAACTCCAACGCTTTCCAGGCTAACCAGGTGAGTTATTAAAATGAACCAGCCCAGAGAAAAGCCAAATAGGCCAAAAACCGCCGTTGCCAATATAAACAGAATACGAATCAAGCGGGTGGCCAGAATCATACTGTAGTTAGGCAGGGCAAAGGTGGCGATAGTGGTAATGGTAATAACTATGATAATAGCCGGACTGGCAATATTGGCACTGATAGCAGCCTGTCCCAGCACGATTCCCGCCACCACACCTACAGTTTGGCCAATATTGGCGGGCAAGCGCAGTCCCGTTTCCACCACCAATTGAATAATGATTTCCTGGATCAAAACTTCCACCAGTACCGGAAAGGGAACCTGGGAGCGGGCCTGGGCCAATATAACGAATAGTTCATAGGGTATCAATTCCGGTTGGAAGCTTAATAAAGATATGTACAGGGCCGGTAAGGATACCGCCAGAATGTAGCCCAGATAACGGGACAGCCGGTTAAAGTTAGCTACCATAGGGCGATCATAGTAGTCTTCTGAAGCCTGCAGGAAACTGACAAACAAAGCAGGAGCTATTAGAACCCAGGGGGTACCCGATGCCATAATGGCCACCCGCCCTTCCAGCAGTTCTGCAACTACCTTGTCGGGCCGTTCGCTGGACTTAAACTGAGGGAAGGGGGAATAATGATTATCACTTAAGAATTGTTCAATATAACCAATAGCAGAAATACCATCAATATCAATTCGGTTAATTTTGTCCCTAATATTGCGCACGATCTCTGGATCAGCAATATCTTCAATATACAGAATGGCTACGTCGGTGCGGGTCCTTCTCCCCACGATGGTTTTCTCTATCACCAGGTTAGGATCCCGCAACCGGCGGCGGATCATGGATATATTAACTGACAGATCTTCGATAAATCCTTCCCGGGAACCACGCAGGGTTTTTTCCACCGGCGGCTCATCAGGAGTCCGCTGTACCCCTCCGGTAATGTTTATGGCCAGCACTTCTGGCATCCCATCTACCATCACCAGAGTTAAACCATCAAAAAGTGCATGGATCATGTCCTGGACTAAGTTCACTTTTTTGATCTCGCCAATAGTCAAACAGGTATGAGAAATCTTATCAATGATTTGATTAGCGGCTCCCTGCTGCAAAGTCCCTGCATCGCTTTCCAGCATCAAGCTCTTGAATATCTCTTCATAAAGAACCTGCTTGTCTACCCTCCCTTCCAGGTAGACTACGGCTGCCCGCCGCCTTGGATCAGCCTTTATAGTGATCTCCCGGAAAATAATATCCCGGTTCTTCTGCACGTATGGATCGAGGATTTTTTTCTTACTGTCTAAACTGGCGCCCAATTTGTCACTCTTTTGCTGGTTAGGTAGTTTATAGGCAGGTGCCTTGCGCCTGCCCCAGAGGCGGTTGAGAAACGATGCCATATTCTGCTTCCTCCAGGTAAGTTTTATATATTTTGGCCGTTTTCTCCCATCCCTATCCGGTAATTCCCCTGCTTTTCCCAGTTGACCAGAACGTCTGTTCTGGTGTAGGATAATTACACAGAACAAATGTTCGGAGGATGCCATGCGCCGCATTACTTTTTGGTTTAGTTCAAAACCACTGAGCGATGATTTTTATAACGCCTGTCTGGATCTCACTCCCCTGGTGGAACCCAGCGATATCCAGGGGGTTTATTTAGACTTAACCGGCTGTAGGATCAATAGAGAGCAAATCACAAGGCTGGGCTCTTGCGCAAAGGGTTATATCAGAATAGGAATGGCCGCCAGCCGCCTGGCTGCACGTATAGCCGCGGTCACCCCTGACCTGCCCTCTTCAACCCGGCCCAAGGATTATCGGCTCCACAGCTGGGCAGAGGGAAAGCTGATAGAGATTCTCCCCCAACGGGAAGCCCCTTTCCTGGCCTCTTTGCCCCTGGAAGGTCTCTATCCCCTGAGGCCTGTCCAGATAAAAAAACTGCGCCGTGCTGGTTTTAGTTGTATAGGAGACATTGCCGCCCTCCCTTCTTATGAGTTGGTACGGATGCTGGGAGAAGAAGGGCTGCACATCTCCAATCTGGCCCGGGGAATCGATCATACTCCCGTTATCGGCCTTTATCCCCCTTCCCGGATGCTGTATCAGCATAATTTTGAATCTGCCCTGGATAATGAACTATCTGTACAGCAGATCCTTCATCAAGCAGCAGCGCAGCTGGCCGCCCAGCTGCGCCGCAAGAACTCCGTCTGCCAGCGAATTAGTCTGGAACTACAGCGGGACTCTTATAAAGACCAGGCCCAACGATCACTGCAGGCAGGCAGTCAGGAAGAACAGTTTTTACGCCATGTTCTGGAGGGACTTTCCAAAAGCATAATGGCTCAGTACGAAACCGAATGCCGGATAACCGGACTGACCATTATTCTGGATCAGCTTGCTCCCCTGTCCTGGTCTCAGCCGGATTTGTTCAGCTATCACCCCATTTCCTCCGCAGAGGAAAAACCCCGCCTGGATCACGCTCTAATGCGCCTGGAAAATCGCTTTCCCGGTTTTTTAACCCGGGGAGTAGCTATCGCCCGGCGGGAACAGGTACTGGCCCTATGGGACCCCTGGAGGACTGAATCCCCATGAGTAAGCTGCGGCACCAAACTTTACAGGTAAGCTGTGATGATCAGGGCTCACCTTTTTACCTGCAAAAGGACCAGCAGACTGCACAGGTGGAGCAGGTTCTGGACTGCTGGCGTGACACCGGTTGCTGGTGGGAAGGTGAAAGTGAGAAACTCTTTTACCGCTTATCCCTGGATAATGGGGCGGTTGTGGAAATTTACTGCGATATGGAAACTCATAACTGGGTGCTGTATAAGGTTTATGATTGATGGTGTCTTTCGCCACACCTTAAGCTTCCCGGTTCAGTCATCTTTAGTGCCGTGAAATGGAAGATTCCGGATGTGCCATTGCTGTGAAATACCTCTTAATTAAATAGTATCATGCCAGTAGGTTTACCATGAGCACCTTGGTGGAGGAGTCCGATATAGTCGGTGAAGATGGGCGAAGGTCGGGGGGCGCGGGACAGGATGTCCCAAGAGGGCTACCAAAACAGGATGTTTTGTTTAGCCCGGTACCCCCTGAGTCGCACATCGAGCCGTTACTATATCGTGACGACGAAACAGGTGCGCATGGTGAACTTACTGGCTATGAGTGATTTGCATTTATCATGGCCTGTTTTTCAGGTGATAATGGCGAGCCGAAGGCGTGGCAACCTCTATGCCTATTTACGGTTTGAGTTAATAGATCGCCACGTCGCTGCGCTCCTCGCAACCCAAGTTGTACCCGATAGGGTACATCAGGAGTACCCGTAGGGTGCGATGACATACAAGATGGAGGTGAAAAGATGGAATTCGTTCACCTGCATACCCACAGCCCTTTTTCCTTCCTGGATGGGGCCAGTTCCATTGAAGCCCTGGTAGAGCGCGCTGCCCAGCTGGATATGCCCGCTCTGGCCATAACTGACCACAACAATGTTTCCGCGGCGGTTAAATTCCATCAGGCCGCCTCCCGGGCAGGCATCAAGCCCATCCAAGGAACGGAAGCAGAGCTTCCCGGAGGTTATCACTTGACTTTGATTGCCCGTAATGCCCGGGGGTATGCTTCCCTGTGCCGCCTGCTGACCCGCAGCCATCTATCTAATCCCCGGGGCAAGCCCTGTTTGGATCCCAACTGGATGGCGGAAATAGAAGATGTCCTGGTACTGTCCGGCTGCCGCCGGGGACAAATTCCCGCCCTCATCCTCAAGGGACACTATCGGCAGGCTCTGGAATGTGCCCGGCACTACCGGGATATGCTGGGCAAAGAGAACTTTTATATAGAAATGCAGGACACTCTGCTACCCGGTAATCGCCGCCTCAACTATGAACTTATGCAGCTGGCCGGCTACCTGGATCTGGAACCGGTAGCCACTAATAATGTCCACTATGCAGAACGCCAGGATTTCATGGTACATGATCTGCTGACCTGTGTTAACCACCTGCTACGGGTAGATGACGTTCACCCAGCCCGTCCTCTTAACGCTGAACAGTACTTAAAGTCCGGTGCTGCTATGGAGGAACGGTTTCACTTTTGCCCCCGGGCTCTGTCTAACGCCGCTGTAATCGCTGAACAATGCCAGGATGTTTTAAGTAACGCTCAGGTGCATTTCCCCTGTTTTCCTTCCCCTCCCGGGGGAACTGCCATCGCTTACCTGCGTTCACTTAGTTATGCGGGAGCCCGGGAGCGTTATGGAAAAATTACTCCCAGGGTACAGCAGCGTCTAGATTATGAACTGGGAATTATTGAGCAAATGGGTTTTGCCGATTACTTCCTGCTGGTGTGGGATTTGGTTCAGTTTGCCCGCCGTCAAGGTATTCGCTATGCCGGTCGGGGCTCGGCGGCTGATTCT
>DLUN01000204.1:0-1785 GCA_003444615.1 Syntrophomonas sp. | reverse complement strand
GATTTTGAAGCCCGTTACCGGGACCGGGTTATCGACTATGTTTATAAAACCTACGGAGCCCAACGAGTTGCCCGGGTTGCTACCTACAATACCTTTAAGGCCCGCTCAGCAATAAGGGATATTGGCAAGGTGCTTGGTTTTGCCGAGGAAGAGTTAGGTAAGCTCGCTAAGAGCCTGCCCCACACCTATGCTGACCGCATCCGCGGTGTCCTTGATCATCTGCCCGAGCTGCAGGATAGCCCCCTAAAAGACCAGCGTTTCCAACTGCTCCTGGATGTTTGTGAGAAAATCGCGGGATTTCCGCGTTTTCTGGGTACCCATCTGGGAGGCCTGGTAATCAGTGATGTTCCTTTAACTGATTTGACTCCCTTGCAAAAATCCGCTTTAGGGCCGGTTATTACCCAATTTGACAAAGATGATGTAGAAGCACTGGGGCTGGTAAAGCTGGATCTTTTATCTCTGAGAACTCTATCCGTAGTTCAGGATGCGGTCCAGCAAATCCAGGAAACAGGTGCTCCTTTAGACTATGATCGAATTGCTTTAGATGATAAGGCTACTTATGACATGATCAATCAGGGTGAAACCATTGGGGTTTTCCAACTGGAAAGCCCGGCCCAGCGTGCCCTGCAAACCCGTTTAGAAGCCAGCCATATGGAAGATATTGTAGCCAGCATGGCCTTAATCCGACCAGGGCCCATTAAGGGCAATATGGTGGACCCTTATATCAGGCGGCGTCAGGGGCAGGAAGAGATAACCTACCTGCACCCGCTACTGAAACCGATTCTGGAAAAAACCTATGGAGTAATACTCTTTCAGGAGCAGGTAATTGAAATCGCCATTGCTGTTGCCGGTTTCACGCCTGGAGAAGCTGACCAGCTGCGGCGGATCATGACCCATGCCCGTTCCCAGCGAGCAATGGAAGAAATTGGCCACCATTTTGTGCAAAAGGCCATCCTCAATGGCATTGAGGCTGAAGTTGCCGAGTCCATATTTGCCTGTATGGTGGGCTATGCCAGCTATGGGTTCTGTGAAGCTCATGCCGCTGCTTTTGCCGACACCAGCTATAAAACTGCCTATTTAATCAAACATTATCCGTCCCAGTATTTCGCGGCTTTGTTAAACCACCAGCCTATGGGTTATTACCCTCTCCACGTAATTGCTAATGAAGCACGGCGGCGCGGAATTAAACTTCTGCCCGCCGATGTGAATCAAAGTCAAATTGACTGTAAGGCTGACTCACCCGCTTCCATAAGAATCGGCCTAAAACTTATTAAGGGAATAAGCCGCTCCACTTTAGAGTCGATTTGCCAGGAGCAGGAACTGGGTCTCTTTTCTTCAGTGGCCGATTTTATTAAAAGAATTGCTCCTCCCCGGGATGAGGCCGAAAACATAATAAAATGCGGGGCTCTGGACAGCCTATATCCTAACCGGCGAGAACTTTTGTCCATTCTCCCCTATTGGGAATCAGCCGACCATCTCCTGTTTGTCGGCAGCCTCCCCAACACCGATGCTATTACCGACTTCTCGCTCCAGCAGAAGCGGTTCATGGAACGGGAACTACTGGGATTGGATATACAGGAACATTTTTTGGCCTTTATGCGTCCCTGGCTACATCGCCAGGGGATTATGTCATCTCAGGAACTGCATACTGTTAAATCAGGCCGCCCCGTACAGGCAGCGGGTTTGCTAATTCACCCCCACCGCCCTCCCACTCGCAGCGGTCGAATAACGGTTTTCTTTGCGCTGGAGGATGAATTTGGACTAACCGATGTTACCATGTTTGAA
>DLUN01000049.1:3330-3636 GCA_003444615.1 Syntrophomonas sp. | reverse complement strand
ACCCGGGGTGTATATAGTATCAGATTCAATCGGCGAAACTGCAGAAATGGTGGTTCGGGCAGCTGCCAGTCAGTTTAACTCCGGTAATATGGAAATTCGAAGAGTCCCTAATATATCCGATGTGGAAACCCTGGAGGAGATCGTTCATCAAGCCCAGAAAATGGGCTTCATGATTGCCTACACCTTGGTAGTAGACGATTTAGCGGATTACCTTAAGGCCGAAGCCGAAAAAGCAGGTGTAGTGTGCATCGACGTTTTGGGACCGCTGATAGATGCTTTCAAAAAAGTAACCTCTATCGAGCCTAA
>DLUN01000049.1:1968-3213 GCA_003444615.1 Syntrophomonas sp. | reverse complement strand
AAGGAGCCAGGACTATTGCGTAAACTGGACGAGATGTACTATCGCCGGGTGGAAGCAGTGGAATTTGCGGTTCGTTATGATGATGGCAAAGACCCACGGGGCATTAACCTAGCCGATATTGTGTTGATTGGCGTATCCCGGACTTCCAAAACACCTTTGTCTATGTATTTGGCTCACAAGAGAATTAAGGTAGCCAATGTACCTTTAGTTCCTGAAGTACAACCTCCCGAGGAACTGTTCCAAGCTGAGCGCGGCAAGGTAATCGGTCTGACGATTCAGCCGGAACAGTTAAACCATATTAGGGCTGAGCGGTTAAAGACGTTGGGCTTAAAAGGCCAGGCTAGTTATGCCAATTCCGAGCGTATACTAGAAGAGCTGGACTTTGCTAATGAAGTGATGAAGCGTTTGGGCTGCCCAGTTATTGATGTAACCAACAAAGCAGTTGAAGAAACTGCCAGCAAGATATTAGAAATCTATTACAGGAGGTTAAGTAATGTCTAGCGTGAAATATGTCTACTTATTCGAAGAAGGCAAAGCAGATATGAAAATGATACTGGGCGGTAAAGGTGCAAATCTAGCGGAGATGACCCGCATTGGATTGCCGGTACCACCGGGTTTTACCATTACCACTGAGGCCTGTAACGCGTATTTAGCCTCTGGGGAAACATTGCCTGACAGTGTAATGGAACAGACTTATGAATGCCTGGCTGTTTTAGAAAACCGGACCGGAAAAGTTTTCGGTTCAAAGAATAACCCCTTGTTGGTATCAGTACGTTCTGGTGCAGCTATTTCTATGCCGGGGATGATGGATACTATTTTGAATCTGGGATTAAATGATGAAACCGTACAGGGATTGGCTGAACTAACTGGCGACCAGCGTTTTGCCTATGACTGCTATCGCCGCTTTATTCAGATGTTCAGCAATGTAGTATTGAGTATAGATCATTCTCTGTTTGACGATGTAGTTGAAAAACATAAACGTAAACTCAGCCTTATTTTTGATTACGAAATACCTGCCTCGGAACTCCAGTCAATAATCGATGAATATAAAAGCCTGGTCCAGCAGGAAAAAGGCTTTCAATTTCCCCAGGACGTGAAGGAACAGCTGATTATGGCTATTAAAGCGGTTTTCGGATCCTGGAATAACCAGCGGGCCATTGTGTACCGGCGCCTGAACAAAATCGATGATAATTTAGGAACTGCTGTAAATGTGCAGTGTATGGCTTTCGGTAATATGGGTCAGGA
>DLUN01000049.1:546-1678 GCA_003444615.1 Syntrophomonas sp. | reverse complement strand
TGCAGCGAGTAGACGCCGAACAGCTTAACCAACTGCTGCACCGGCAGATAGATACCAGTGTTCAGTTGGAGGCTATTGCCAAAGGTTTGCCAGCTTCGCCGGGAGCTGCATCCGGTAAAGTCCTATTCGATGCCGACTTAGCTGAGAAAATGGGTGGAATGGGGGAAAAAGTTGTCCTGGTTCGCAGCGAAACTACTCCCGATGATATTCACGGTATTATACATGCTCAGGGAGTGCTTACTTCCCGGGGCGGTATGACCTCTCATGCTGCCGTAGTAGCCAGAGGGATGGGCAAACCATGTGTTTGTGGCTGTGAAACTATAAGAATAGATACATCGGCTCGGCAGTTTACTGTTAATGGATTGGTGGTAAAAGAGGGAGACATAATAACCATTGATGGGGCTACCGGAAATGTTATGCTCGGGGAAGTCCCCATGATAGAACCGACTTTATCTGATGAATTTGAGACCCTGTTACAGTGGGCTGATCAGATTAAGACCGTAATGGTCCGGGCTAATGCTGATACACCCGAAGATGCAGCCCGGGCGAGGGAATTCGGTGCACAGGGGATTGGACTGTGCCGGACTGAACATATGTTTATGGCTCAGGAAAGGCTGCCCTATGTTCAGGAAATGATTTTGGCGGAAAGCTTGGAGGAAAGGCAAAAACCTTTGGCTAAACTTTTGGAGTTCCAGCGTCAGGATTTCTATGGCATACTCAAGGCCATGGCCCCTCTGCCGGTGACTATTCGCTTGCTGGATCCGCCATTGCATGAGTTTCTACCTAATCGGGAGTCATTAATGGTAGAAATTGTAGAGCTAAAGCATCAGCAGGCCGATAGTAACACTATTTTGAATAAGGAAGACTTATTAAAGAAAATAAACAGTCTTTCCGAAGCCAATCCCATGTTAGGACATCGCGGCTGCCGGTTAGGCCTAACTTACCCCGAGATTTATCGTATGCAGACCAGAGCCATTTTCGAGGCTATGGTCCAGCTGAAACGGGAGAACATACAAACTTATGCAGAAATAGAGATACCACTGGTTATGGATATTAGCGAACTGGCCTTACTGAAGGCGGAGATCGACGAAGTTTACGAGGAGATCAAAGCTGAAACCGGTGAAGAATTAGA
>DLUN01000049.1:0-355 GCA_003444615.1 Syntrophomonas sp. | reverse complement strand
AAGGCAAATTCATCCCTGTATATCTGGAGAAAAAGATTATCCGTGACAATCCCTTTGCGGTATTGGATCGGGAAGGAGTGGGGTCTTTAATGAAGATAGCCGTAGAAAAAGCCCGCTCGGTAAAACCTGATCTGCTGATGGGTATCTGTGGTGAGCACGGCGGCGAACCCAGTTCTATAGAATTCTGCCATATGCTAGGTCTCAACTATGTAAGTTGTTCACCCTACCGGATTCCGGTAGCCAGACTGGCAGGCGCCCAGGCCGCTATTAATCACAAAAAATAACTCTAAGTGAAAGCTCACCGGGGAAGCAGGGAGATGTTCTTTTTCCTTCCTGTCTCTTATACACATCTGAC
>DLUN01000014.1:9195-10028 GCA_003444615.1 Syntrophomonas sp. | reverse complement strand
AGATGTGTATAAGAGACAGCCTTTGCAGTTCTAGCTCTACCAACAAACAGTCTTCCCTTTCTGTAAAGCGAATTGCCTGTACATTTTCTGCGATGGGATTGCTGGTCTTATCATAGCGATAGAAATTACCATTATCACTGTAGTAACTGGTTATACCATCCAGTGGATCATCGATTACAAGTCTACTGCCATCTTCAATGACCTGGATATCCAGGGCAGTTCTAACTCTACTTTGAATCACATCCTGGACCACTTGGGCTGAATACAACAGTTCCGCATTGACTGACTGCTGGCATTGGCTGGCTTGCATGAGCACCATCATGTGGAGCACCAATCCTATTACAGCCAACCCCAAAGTTAAACTAGCCAGCACATCAATCAGGAGAAATCCCTTTGTCTCCACCCAAATTCGCCTTATATTTCTCCAGGGTTTATGCGAACAAATCCTACAAGGTATTCTTCCCATGGGCAGCCTCCTCTTTCACCGCACACATATATTTCCATTCGATATATCTCCGGGAAAGATGCTACTGGTTCGACTTTTACCTCAGCAGTAAATCCTTCGGGTTTTGCCGTAAGAAAAGGTGCTTCATCACTGCAAAAAGACCCTCCCAAACCCAAGTACTGTTCCGGATAAGCCTTCATCTCTTCTAGCAGTGAAGCACCATAGGCATAGGCCAAAGCCTGATGCTCGGAAGACCTCACCCCAACTGCACTGACAGTTATCACGTTCAAGACCAATACTGACAGTAAATACACCAACCCCAAGGAAACCAAGACCTCAATTAAAGTGAACCCGGCTTGTTCATTCCTAGGAATCTTTTTACCTAAAA